>DAOUSM010000054.1 GCA_030627225.1 Candidatus Bathyarchaeota archaeon
ATTTACTTCTAACTTCTTCTAAGAATGTTCTAATGTCTTCTCTTGATATTGTTTCTATGGGTTTATTGATTGTTTTAATTATGTACCTTAAATTAGATGTATGACTAACAACTGTTAATTGTTCTAATGTTAAATCTATTGATAGAAATCTCTTGAACTCATTAATGATATTATTATATGATGTCCAAACTAGACCACGACCCCACAGACATGGTTCATTGAATCTGTAGGCTTTAAAATGCTTTGTCTAAACTTTACTTACGTTGCTGATTTTCGTTTTCTTTTTTGAGGGTTTTTGTTGATATTTCTCTGATTAGTGGTTCTTTTCTGCCGCCTTCTATCTCTATTTCAGCGTTTGGGTATTGTTGCTGAAGTTGTTTCCTTAGCATATTCACATCTGTGTCTTTTCCAACCTTGGCTTTGACTTTTGTTCCTTCTGGAGTTTGTGTTACGCTTATGGAGTATCCGCTTATAGATGATCCACTTTCTGGAAATTTTTCGAAAAAAGTTTCTGCTTCGTTAAATATAGAGCCTCCAAATAATTCGTCTATTATGCTTCTCCTGCGTTTTCTTTTGGAAGACATACGTGTTTCCCTCAAAATCGAAACTGGATTTCTTGCTTAAAAATTTAATTAGTGCGTTAAACTTTTGTAGAGTATGCCCTGTGAAGTGAAAGTATGGGAGATAAAGTTGTCATTTTGATGGGTTCTGAAAGAGACTTGGAATTTTGCCGTGAAATAGCTGAGCATATGAAAGTTTTAGGCGTGAATTATGAGTTTCGTGTTGCCTCTGCACATAAGACTCCTGAGAAGGTTTTAGAGATTCTAAGAGAGTACGAGCGGGAAAGAGTTGTTTACATCACTGTGGCTGGTAGGTCTAATGCCTTAAGCGCTTTTGTTGACGCGAACACCATAAAGCCTGTTATTGCTTGTCCGCCGTACTCTGAAAAATTTGGTGGAGCAGACATATACTCTTCGCTTAGGGTTCCGAGTGGAATAGGCTCTGTTGTGACAATCGAGCCTGAAGGTGCAGCTATTGCTGCTGCGAAGATTTTAGCGGTTGAAGACCGTGAACTTGCAAAGCGCATAAAGGAATATCAATCGGCGAAGAAGAGAGAAATTGAAAGGGCTGATGAGTCTATTAAAAAATTGGAATAGTGCAACTTCATGGGTACTATGGGAGTTTACGCTTTGAAAAACTTGAGGAGAAAGACATAAAGGTATCATAAAAACTTAAGGGGAAGACGCGGTAAGAAGAGAAGATTAAGAAAGATTGCGACATGAGAGGTATAAATATGAAGTTGATATATGTGGGGAAAACAAAAGATGTTTTCGAAATTGAAGAAAAGGATTCCATAGGGTATGTTGGTAAGTTTGTTATGCTTTTCAAGGACACCGCCACTGGTTATGTTATAGATAAAGGCAAACCTACTGAAAGAGTAGTATTTGATTCTGGTTACGATATTGTAGTTGGAGAAATCCCGGGAAAAGGAATAGTGGACTGTCAATCTACAACGTACTTTTTTTCTTTATTGGAAGAGAAAGGCGTTCAAACACACTTTATTAAGAAGTTAGACGACAGAAGAATCATTGTAGAGCCGGCGGTTCTATTTTCTTTAAAAAATGAAGCAGAAGATTTCGAAGGTTCGGCCAATTTGAATAATTTAGAAGTTGTCTTTCGAAGAGGCTATTACGGGAGTCTGTGGAGGAGGCATCCGCATAAAAAACCATGTAGCTTTTTAAAGAATCTTGTGGAAATATATTCGAAAGGTTTGCCAAATGAACCTGATGTTTTGATGCGTGATGATACTTTAGTGGAACTGGGGATCATGAAAACTGAAGAGGTTGAAGAATTGAAAAATTTGACAAAGAAGATTGCCGATGTACTTGCTGAAGAATTTGCGAGAAGAAATTTACATTTAATTGATGGAAAGATAGAAGTGGGGAAGAGAAAGTCTGATGGGAAAATAATGATAATAGATGAGCTTAGCACTAGTGTACTTAGAGCATGTAGAGGTTTTGTACCAGATGAAAAAAGAAATTGTGTAAATTATAAAGACTGCATAGAAACAACTTACAAAAATGGTGAGAGAACAATAAAAGCAAAGAATCTTTTGACCCCAAATCAAATAGCTAAAGCTTTTGGGTTTACATACCATTAAAAAGATAAAATCGACAAAAGTTCTATCAATAACGCGTATAAAAATGGGATGATTAAGTCACTATTTCGTGTAGTTGGTTTGTTTTCCATGCTCTTCTGATTTCTAGGGCTATGCGATCGCCCATGCTCATAGGCTTCTTGTATTTTGCGTTTGCATATTGGGAGCCTATGCCCATGTGAACGTTTGTTCCTCCACCGTGTCTTAATGCAATGTCTTGTGTTACTGGGATGTGCATATATGGGTCTCTTTCCTCAGACACATCATATAAGCCATAGTCTGCCGCTGTCTTGGCTTCCACGCCGCTTGTGAAGTCCAGCTTAACCATAGGCTTAAGTTCATATTTTGAAATTCGGTCCCACGTGACCAGCGTCTGCAGACACCATGCGCCGATTATTCCAGGATAAGCGTGTTCTCGGCACGCCAGCATGAAACGGTCTGCGTAACGGTGGACATCTTTTAACAGGGATTCTCTGAGGCTTAGTATTGCGTGGGCTGTAACTTCAAAGGATGGAATCTTCTTTATTTTTTGTTGAACGTCTATTGGAAGCCTTTTCAAACCGTCAAGTATGGTTTCTCTTCGCTCATCTATCGACAGAAACTGGTTGGCTAAACAGATTCTTGCCTCTTCTAGGCTCACATTGTAGAGTTTTGCAAACCAGTCGTCCACGTCTCCCCATTCGCTTTTAGCGTCTAAAGGTGAGAAGAAGAAGTTAAAGTTGGCATGTGGTCCTAAAACAATTTGTTCAACTCGTCCGTTCTCTAAGCATTCTCTGTTTAGGTTTCCAGCCTCAACTTCTCGTGCTACTTTTTCCTCTAGGTGTTGTGAATTTGCAGCGAAGATGAATTCTCTTTCGAATGCTCTATGGGCATGCTCAGCCTTCAAAAGCATAGGCTCATCAATTGGTTCTTTAAATCTTATTCCACCTTCATGAACCTCGTATTGGTAAGATTTTGGGTATGGGATGCTGGCTTGTTCTGCAAACCAGTAATAGTCTTTTTCGATTTCGCCTCTGTTCTCTATTTTTAGGAGAGTTCTGGAACCAACTATTGGGACCGCAAATTGGTTTTCAATTACGCTGCAGTATTCGTCTCCGCCAACATAAACCGAGAAGGCCCTGTTCGGAATCTGCAAACATTCCAGATTGACCAACTCATCAACGTATTTGACTATGTCCGAGTATCTGTCAAGGATTAGTATGATGCTTCTCCAGTCATCAGTTTTCTTTATGTCTTTTGGGTCGTTTACAACGCGTATGTCTCTTCTTACAAGGCTGGGTAAATCTTCAACGGATTCGTCTGGTTTGCCGATCATGGGATTTTGGAGGTAAATTCGTGCTCTGCTCGGCGTTGTGTAGATTATGCTTCTTAAGCCATAGTTGCGTTGTCCCTGCCAAGCATCCAAGGCTGAATGCGAACCCAAATTTAACCCGATGGGTTCTCTGTATCTTCTGGCTATTTCCTGCATTTCGTCTCTGCTGATAACCATAAAGTTCACCGGTAGCTAAGGAATTTAGCATCCCATGTTTTAAATCTTTTTCACATCCAACCGTAAAACGTTATTTGTGAGTTTTAGTTCTAGAAGTTTTTTCTATCTTGTTTTTACATACATGGTTATAAGAAAAGGAATACCGTTTAATTCTTGGAGGAGAAGGGAGTTGGCTGACTCTTTCAGATGGTTGTTTGTTGATTTTGTCCCACTGCTTTACGAGAAAAAACGGGTTGCAAGACAGTTTCAGGTGGAGATGTGGCTTGACCTCGCACAGCTTCTTAAAGAGTTAGGCATTGAAAAAGTAGATGAAAACAAAAAAGAAACGCATCCAGCAATGAACTATGTTGTTTAGAGACCGCAAACCTTCAATATTTTTTCGAAATTTTCACGAGTTCTATCATTTTTGTAGCGTCTTAATGCCTCAATAACTGCTTTCTTGTCTTTTTCACCGAGTTTTTCAGCAACTTTCTTTGCGACTGTGCCGCTTATGAAGAGAAACTGGCAAATTGACGTTACATTTGATGGTTTTCGGATTATGCTAGCTGTTTCAAAATCAACTATGAAAGGTTTGCCTCTCTTATTGATGATTATGTGCTTTGGAGCATGGCTTAGTTCTCCATGGTCCAAACCTGCCTTATCCAGTCGCCAGCACTGCTCCAGAACCTCACGTATAACCTTTCTTACTTGTGTTTTTTCTCTGCGTTTTTCCAGCCATTTTGGAAGCAAATCACCATCAATAAACTGCATTAAAAGAAAATTTTTGCTTACGCCTAAAAGTTTTGGTCCGACATGCACCGAATTTGCTTTTTCAAGCATTTCTGCCTCATGTTGCATTCTGGAGCGGTCGGCATCGACTCTTCGAATCTTTAGAGCTATTTTCTCTCCGTTTCTATAGGCTATTGTGACTATGCCTACGTAGCCTTTGCCTAAAACTGGTATGTTAAAGGCTTCTTTTTCTCCACTGAATTCTAGAGCCTTGACTTCAAGTTTTTGCAGTTCCTTTAAACGTTTTTTAAGTTCTGCCTTGCTAGGTCTGGGATAGCATAATATGGACAAGTAAGGTTCTTCACTTAATTTTTCGAGGTTTATCACCACAGCCTTTTCCAAGATTTAACCCCTTTAACTACTCTGATTTTTGGTATCTCTCGCTTAAAACGTTAACAATCAGCGTCGTAAATTTAACGGAAACAAATGTAGAGTTATGTTGATAGCTGGAAGCCACAACAACATTTAAAGAATTAAAACATGTGGCTTATAACCTAAAAATTAGTTTCAGAAGGAAAAATTGAAAAGCCTTTTTGGTCGTTTCTCACAAAAAGAACTTGAAAATGAATATTCAAGTAGTGGAAAATGATAAACAGAATTAAATTTTTAGCACATAACGAGGAATTAATCGCGCCAGTATTTCGCCAAGACGAAGCTCAACGGTCCTTAAAACTACGCCTTTTCCCCGATAGTCAAATTCCATTTCTCGAACATCAGAGCAAATCTTATTGCCCACATCTGTTTGCATTTCTAGCACAAAATACCGCTCTCCTTCGATTTCGATGACCGCTTGCACGTTAATGAAGTCGCTAAAGGCATATCCTCCTCCATGAGGTATTATATTTGCATTTTTTAATCGGTCCATCACGCCTAAATCTTCTGCTCGCTTGGTAAATCCTAAAGCTTCGATAATTTCATCATCTAGATTATTAATGCCTTTCATTAAAAACGCAGGCAAGTCAGCTCTTAAGGCTATTGGAAAAATTGTTGCGTTTTGGTTTTTGATATTTTGGCAACCTAAGAGAAGTTCATTGTAATTTAAAAGACCTTGATGTGTAACATTAGATATTACCCGGAAATTCCCAAATATCGCCTCTGCAACTATTTTCCTTTTTTCTTTTGCAAAATCTTCGGCATATTGATAAAATTTTAAATATTCTTCAGCAGCGGAATCAACTAAAACGTGAAGATTTCCGAATTTTGTTTCAATAACTTCTGATTTTTCTTTAAGATTTTCACTTTTATCAAAATAAAGCCCTAATCCTTTTTCAGTTTCTCCACGCAGTTCTGACGCAGATCCATGTATAATAAAAGCATATTCTGGTAAATCTGAATAGAGTGAGCGTTTGATAACTTTAAAAAGGTCAATAAAATGATTCCCTTCACCCAGATCCCAATCTATTTTAACATCATCAATGTACAAATCTTCTTTTTTTGCGTTATGAACCCGTTCAATTAATTGATCTGATTCTGGGAGTTCATCTAATCCTCCAACTAGCATACCACAAGCATTAGGTTTAACATCCAAAATAATCAATTTATCCGTTCCAGAACCCCAAACAAGTTTGCCTCCGTAACCAAATCCTGCTTTCCATCGAGTTAGATTCCTCGTGACGGTTTCATCGGGTGCTGAAACGAATGTTGCATTTGGGTCAAGCCCGAATTTTTCTTGAACCATGTGGATCTTTGCTAAACCGTATTTCATGTTCTCGCGGCATAAATAAGACGCACCATCACCTAATCCCATTGAAAAGTAATATTTGGCTGCCCTTTTCAGTAATTCTGTTTTTTCAAGTTTTTCAATTCTCATTTTCTTCAAATCTCTAAGCTGCTGTTAAAATTATTTAATCGTTTAGTGAACCGATGTATGGCGACGATGCTTGAGCACCTTTTTTAGCGGAATAGATGTAGGAGACTGCAAAATAAATCTTTTCATTCAAGTTTTTCTCTTGCTTCGTTCACAATGCTTGAGTTGATATATGCAGAGGCTCTCTCTGTTTTTTGCTTTTTAATGCGTCTTTACCTCATATTTTGAGGGTAAGTTTAATAAGAGACTTCTATGGAATAGCTGCGTTGTGCAAGAAGCAGTTTTGCACATGAAATG
>DAOUSM010000047.1 GCA_030627225.1 Candidatus Bathyarchaeota archaeon
AACATCAACTATTTTTTCATTTTTTACATTGTCAAGCATAGTGAAGTCTAAAGCAACCGCAATAATTTGATTAGGCCTCAAAGAGTCATCCTTGTCATATTCGCTTATAACGTCGAACAAGCATTTCTTTTTTGGGTTCCAGAATTTTTCAGCAAAACTTTTCCTTGCATTTTCAGCCATCTGAGCGTATTTTTCAGCTTCGTTTTTCTCTTTGAACCTGCTTGCCAAAAGCTCCATAATTTTTAAGGTGTTATACCACAATGCCTGAACCTCAACTGCCTTTCCAGCCCTTGGGTTTATTGGTTGACCATTTATTGTTGCGTCCACCCATGTTAGTTGAGAACCATGGTGAAGCAAGCCGTCGGTGTCCACATGTATGTTGAAAGCTGTTCCTCTCACATGGTTTTTAACGATTGCTTTCAGGTTTTCCCAGAGTTGCCCTTGAACGAATTTGAAATCGCCAGTGTATTTTAGGTATTGCAGCACTGCATTCACATACCATAAGGTTGCATCGACAGCGTTATACGCTGCCTGTGCTGCTTGATCCGGTATAAAGTTGGGAATTAAACCGTATTTGCAATAGTTTTTGAATGTTAGAAAAACTTGTCTTGCATCTTCAAACCTTCCGGTTACAAGCATCAATCCAGGCAGAGAAATAAATGTGTCTCTCCCCCAAGCCTCAAACCAATGGTAACCACCAATCACAGACTTTTGCTCAGCGTTTATTCCCTTAACTATAAACATGTCTGTGGCCAAAATAATCCAATTCAACCAGTCGTTTGCTGGAACACCTTCATGTTCTTCGTAAAATTTCGTCAATAAACTTTCACGGCGTTCTGTTTCTTTTTCGTTTAAGGCTTCTACATTATAGATTGTAACGGGCATTTCAGCCAAAACTTGTCTTGCATAATCCTCGTTTTTACTTACAATTGCGGTGATTGCGAATTTTTCTTTTTTGTTTGCTTTTATGTCTATTTCGAAACATCCGAGTCGATAGCAGTCGTCTAGACAGCTTTCCCCTCGCATGGCTTCCTTGCGGAAATAGATTCTCTCAACCCACTTTCCCATAGCAAGATAGCGCCCACTTGTTGTCGTCATCATCAGCGTAGACCGAGGAATGCTGAAGCATATGTCCACTTTTTTGTCTCCTTGCTTTTGAACAAATTCCCACAGAATTTTTCGTCTATCCGTCACGGAGTGAAAATGTCTCCAATTTATTAGCGGAAAAACTCGAATTTTAACGTCGAAATCACTCCTATTCAAAACGTCGTAAATGGTTATAACGACATTCTTCTCATGAGGCATAAAAATTGTTTTCTGAACTTCAACATTTTGCACGGCGTAAGTGTATTTTGGGAATGGTGAAATTGAAAATTCTTTGAGGAGCATGTATCCTTGTGGGAAAATTCTATTTTGGAATTCGTTGGCACCGAGTGGATAAACGTTGTTTCCTATGCTTATTTCCTCGTCCAGTTTTGTTAGGCATACTCGTCGGTCTCTAGGTGGATGAAAGGCTGCAACGAGCAATCCATGGTATTTCCTTGTGTTTATGCCTAAAACCGTGGAAGATGCATAGCCGCCTAAACCGTTTGTTATAATCCATTCTCTTTGGATGGCCTCTTCAAAGTTTGAAAGTGTTTTTCTGCTGAGAGTTATGGATGGCAACTTCATCTACAGCATCAACTTTGCAACATTTTTTCCTCTAAGCACACCGAAAAAGTTTGCCACAGGATTACATTTAGTCCTAAACATCAATGCATGAGGCTTCTTTAATTTATATTCCGTTAACGTTTCAGCATAACCCATCCCCTTCGCAAAAACCATGTCAACAGAATCATAAACCTCTAAAAATTCTTTGGAGAATTCCTTTGGAGCCAATCCAACAGCATCCGTTCCAGTCGTGATGATTTTGTCGGCAATTTTGCTCATTCCAGAAACCTCAGCATCCTCCAAAATCGCATCGTTAAGTATGGGTCCACCCTTAACACCAACTATTACTGTTACACCCATGTTTTTCAGTTGTTCAACAAGCAAGGTGTCAAAAACAATTTCTCCAGCGTTATCTGTCAAGTAAAGGATTTTATGGGATTTTTTGGCCAGTCCGTAAATCTTGTTGATATCATCTATCACCAGGTCTTTTCCAGCTTCTCTGAAAAGTTTTCTTAGACTGTTAAAGGTGAATTTGTGTCCTGGAATGTCAAATTCCATCACGTTGCCAACTATGGCGCATAGGCATGCCCTTTTAAATCTGTCTTGCTGCGTATAGCCTTCTTCAACCATTTTTCTAGCATACGGCAAAAGTTTTATGGCTTTCTCGTTGCTCATCCTTTTGCCTCTCTTATATGGGTCGTTGTTACCCGTAACCCTCTTTATTAGACGGTCTCTTTTCGTTCCTAAGTCTGCTGGAACCGCTGTTGGTTTAAACTCTCGGCTTAACAATCGTAAAAGTTCAACCATTGCTCTAAAGCGTAATGCGGGGTTTGTTGTGGCTTCTATGGCTTCTGCAACCCCTCTGTTGACTATGCATGCGGCGCATTCGGCTTCAACTTTCAAAGGTTAGCTCTCCTAAGTCTTTGTTGCTTCTGCAAATTCACGTAAAACAGTATATGGGTCTTTAGCCTTCACAATGCCGCTTGCAACCAATACTCCTTGAGTGCCAAGGTTCAACGCTGCTGCAACGTCTTCTCCGTTACTTATACCAGCCCCACAAAGTATTGTAACTTCGGGGTTAACCTCTCTAACAAGCCTAATAGTATCGGTGACAACTTCAGGCTTCGCCTTTGAAACCGGAATTCCCGTGCCTATAAGCTCTGGCGGCTCAATAGCTATGATTTCTGGTTTGAGGGTTGCCACCGCCGCACTTATGCTTGGGTTGTTGGCGCACACAACTGAGAGCAGACCGTTTTCATGTGCTATTTTGATTACTCCATCAATATCTGACAGCTTAAGCTGCCTTTCAGAATGGTTAATTAGTGTTCCAATTGCCCCAGCTTCTTTCACGGATTCTGCAAGCACATGACCGGTATGACTGCCTGGCTGAATAGGGTCTATATGTTGAGCGAAAACCGGAATATTCACGGCTTCTGCAACAGTCGCTATATCTGTAAATTGAGGAGCTACTCCTATGGAGACATTTGTTTCAACACTTACTTTTTCAGCTTTCTTGGCAAGTTCAAGGGCTTTGTCGCCTGTTGCCTCCAAATATGTTTTAAAGTTGATGATTATCAGTGGTGTTTGAAGTTTTTCTTGCAAGGCGTTTTCACCTATTTAGCGTTAACGCTTATTGTTAATATTGTTTTGGAATGAAAAGTGAAATACAAGTGTATTCAGCAGTCATCTTTAGGGTACAAAAACCGCTGCTGCGATGACTGTTGTCCATGCGCCATTTTTGTTTCCGGGTGCTGACTGTGTTATGTTGGTTGTTTTGATTATTAATCCGCTGGTTTTGAACAATTGTTTTCTCTCGTCCCAAGCGGTTTCCGGGTCAAACTGAAGCCCCATTGTGGTAGCTAGCATTGTTGCTGCCAAATCCTCCGCGTAATCTCCTGCAATCTCGTCGGTCTGCCCAAAGGAATGATGTTCAGAGAGATAACCGTAATTGTTTTTGCCAGATGGAATTGCTACACCTATTGATGCTGCAATTAATCTATGCGGCTCATTAGTTGAATTCTTAGCCAGAACAACAAAGGTTATTTCCCCTGGCTCTAGCATCTTTAAACCTTTCTCCCTTGAGATGAGTTTGCAGCCTGGTGGTATTATGCTAGAAACATTGACTATGTTGCAGTGGTGTATACCCGCACTCCTCAAGGCTAACTCGAAGGATTGTAAATACTCCTTATGTTTGCCCACGCCTTTTGTTAGGAAGAAATATTTCGGAATCATTTTGCAATAAATTAGCAGCCTATGTTTATTAGTTTTTTGTTTTGGCAATACCCTAAAACACGCGGTCCAATGCACACTTTCTGATGAAGATTTATTTTTTGGGTTTTTGAAGAGAACAAAAACAGAGGTTAATTGCTCTACATTAAATATAGAAGAATTGAGGAGGTAGAACCATCTAAATTGGCAAGCGTTTCTCCATGACCAAGGCGTCTACTCCATCAGCATAAAAGCCTTTTTTCTTTCCCACCTCAACGAATCCTAAATTCTTGTACATTGCAATTGCCTTTTTATTATTCACTCTGACTTCTAATGTCATTTTAGTCAAGCCTTTTTCATAACATTTAAACTCTAAGAATTTCAACAGTGAAGTCGCAAAACCATGATTCCTTTTTTTCGGATGTATCGCTATTGATAGCAAATAACCTTTATCATTCTCCTCTCCTAAAATAGCATATCCTACTATCGAATTGGGTTCGTCTAACACTACGAAGAAGCCTTCTTTTAATTCTCTTAGATATTTCTTGAAGAGGGTTGGAGAAAACGCATCGGTGCGGTTAAATGAAGCCCTTTCTATTTCTAATATTTTTTCCAAGTCATCCTTTGTAGCGTTTCTAATCATTATTTCTTTTCGTAATTCTAAACTTTTTCTTTTCGCCTTTTTCTCCGTCTCGTCCCAGCTATTATCCTCTTCATCCATCATAGATGAACGTCTCTTGTATTTAGAGCAAAAGCTCATCGGGTTTATTTCCATGACATACAATTGCAGTTCCTTTCCGAAAGCGCGCCTCTTCGCTATTGTGGTCTTTTATGTATTCGTAGGTCCAAATTTGAAACCTTGGGATTGCAGTCCATTTTTTCTTGAACTCTTCAATGCCTGGGGTGCATGCCCATCCTAAGTCAAGCCAAGTGTACTTTCTTTGTTTAGCATATAGTATCTCATTGAATAGGATGAAATCCGCGAGTGAAGGAGCATCTGTGTAAAACCCGAGGGGAATGGTCATGGTGTCTTCGAAAAAGTCGACCAAGTCGAAGCCTATAAGCGTGCCGTTGGAGAGGACATTAAACAGAAGCGGAGATTTGAATTTTTGCAAGTATTCCCAAATACTGAGGTAAAGCTGACTATCGTATAAATCAAGCTTCTTCGTTTGCTCATGTCGGGCAATGATGTGAAAATGAGCAGGTGTCATCTTTTTGCCGATTTTTAGGTGGTAGCCTCTTTTCTCGGCGTTGTGAACTCTGTATCGTAGCTGTTTGAGTTTTCTGCCTTTAAGTGTTTCATCGAAATCTGGAACGTAGATTTGATAGTCTTTATCATAGTCGATTTTCATACAGCGAAACTCTTCTATGTTTAGAGGCAATTCTTGAGGAGAAGTGACGATTACCTTCTCAGGCTTGAATAGTTTCGTAGCACTTCGGATGCATCTGAGTTTATTTTCGCTCTCGTGAAGTTCGAACAGGCTCAAGTATAACATTCTGCTATATTTGTCGTAGTAGACTAAATATGTGTCTTTGTAGATGTAGGGGTTGCCATAGGCGAGCGAGTAAAAACCAGCAAGATGTTCATCAAAACGACCAAAATGTTGATACTGGACTAACATGCTTTTTGTCAGGCGTCTAAACAATGCCAAAGAATACCTGGCCCTCGCCATCGCCTCTTTTAACAATCGCTATGGAAATAGAACTTGCTTAAGAAGTTTTCGCATCCAAACTACCACACACTTGAATATTCTGTTTCGTCTTTCAGCATGTAGTAGCTATCCAAAAATTGACCCAAGTAAGGATGCCACCTATTCCTCCTGCAGCCTTGACTCCAATGATGGTTGAGTCACTGAATTATTATAGGAGTTAAGGGAAAAGAATAACAAAGCTTTGTGCATAATTTCTTTGAGGTTAGTTGAGTGCCGCGGTATCGAAGTGTATTCAGGGACGAAACAAAACTTGACATTAACTATGTTCCTTACAAGCTTCCCCATAGAGATAGGGAGCTGCGTTTGCTGATGGAGTTTTTCAGTTTTATACTGCAGTTTCCAGAGAAAATGGCTCAAAGGGTCATGATAACTGGTGACGTTGGTACGGGTAAAACTGTGCTTTCCCAACGGTTTGGGGCTGATATCACCCGCGAAGCAGATAAGCGTGGGATAAGCCTCCGTTATGTTCATGTTAATTGCCGGGAATATCGTGGAAGCCTTTTCCTCATTCTGCATCATGTAGTTTCCATTTTTCATCCAAACTTTCCGCGACGGGGCTACTCTGCTGAGGAGCTTCTACGCATTCTCTTACAAATTTTAGACGAGGAAAACACCTACGTAATCTTAACATTGGATGAATTTGAAAGCCTCGTTGAGAGAGAGGGCTCTGAAGCAGTTTACAAACTCACTCGTTTACAAGAAATAAGACCGAACAAGCCTCAAAGAATGTCGCTTATATGCATTTTACGAAGCCTAAAAATAATTGAACGGTTAGACGCAAGCACAAAGAGCACCTTACAATCCAACATAATCAGCCTTGAGAAATACTCAAAACAGCAGCTTATGGACATTCTCAACGACCGCGTTTCACTTGCCTTTAAGCCCTTAACAGTGCCAGAAGACACTATGAGCCTAATTGCTGAACTTGCGTTCTCCGAGGGTGGAAACGCCCGCTTCGGCATCGAACTACTTTGGAGGGCTGGAAAATACGCTGATGCTGAAGATTTGGGAACAGTTATTCCAGAATGCGTCCGTAGAGCTGTTTCAAGCATATATCCCGTGATGCGCAGGAGCGATTTAGTCTTTCTAAGTCTACATGAGAAACTGTTCTTGTTGGGCTTAGCCAGATTTTTCAAGGGAAGTGAAAGGGCCTACGTTTCTCTAGCAGAGGCTGAACAAGCCTACACCGTTGTCTGCGAAGAATTCAACATGCAACCAGTCAGCCACACACAGCTGTGGAAATACCTTCAGACACTCTCAACCCTCGGCAT
>DAOUSM010000092.1 GCA_030627225.1 Candidatus Bathyarchaeota archaeon
ATGGAGGGGTCTGTTCCGCTAAACCTTGCCCGGAAAATTCTGCAAAAAGAAAATTTCAAAAAATGCCATGCTTGAAACTATTGGGCTTGATGCTGTTTAGAAAACGCAGAGTAGTCTGAAAACATTCTATTTAATGGAAATCCATATAAAGCACTATAACGCTGTTCAATTGCACAGTTGGAGAGACTATAAAGTGCCAAAATGGGGATACTCCATAGCAGAAGAAGAACTGGACCCTGAAAAAACCG
Source organism: Candidatus Bathyarchaeota archaeon (assembly GCA_030627225.1). Lineage (GTDB taxonomy): Archaea > Thermoproteota > Bathyarchaeia > Bathyarchaeales > Bathycorpusculaceae > DAOUSM01. The sequence continues at coordinate 249 of DAOUSM010000092.1, forward strand.
TTAAGGCAAGTGGGCGAGAGCTTAGAGTATCCCATAAATCAGCCCGAGAAATATGCAAAACAATTAAAGGTATGATGCTTATTCAGGCGAAACGGTATCTTAGAGACGTTATAGCCAAAAAAAGACCTGTTCCCTTCACAAGATTCAAAAAGAAGACTGCACACCGCCACGGACTAGAGAAGACTTTTGCAGGCGGATACCCAGTGAAAGCAGCCAAACACATTCTGAAAATACTCGAAGGAGCAGAAGCCAACGCCGAATATAAAGGCTTAGACACAGAAAGACTTCGCATAATCCACGCATCTGCATATCCAGGCATGAAGATTAAACGATACACGCCAAGGGCCTTCGGAAGGAGCTCACCAAAATTTCAAACATTATGCCACATCGAAGTAGCTTTAGAAGAACAACCAGAAACAGGGGAAGAATCCTAATGGCTGTTGTCCAGCATTTCATATCCGAATCCAAAAAGAAGACGGAAATCGACGAGTTTCTGCAGAAAAAACTTGAAAGGGCAGGATATGGTGGAGTAACCATAGCAAAAACCCCGTTGGGAACACACATAGTGATTTACGCCATGCGTCCAGGCCTAGTGATAGGTCGAGGCGGAGAAACAATAAGAGACCTTGCAAGAATTTTGGAGGAGAAATTTAAGATTCCAAATCCCCAGATCTCTGTTTCGGAAATGGAGATTCCAGAATTAAACGCTTTTGTTGTTGCTTCACGCATAGCCGGGGCCTTACAAAGGGGCGTACACTTCAGACGCGCGGGATTCTGGGCTCTAAACCAAATTATGGAAGCTGGAGCCCTAGGCGCAGAAATCATCATAAGCGGAAAACTGAGAACTGAAAGGGCAAGATATGAAAAATTCCGAGCCGGGTACCTGCCGAAATGCGGAGAACCAGCGTTAAAATTTATGCGAAAAGCCGAAGTTCACGTCCAACTGAAACCCGGCATGTTCGGCGTAAAAGTTAGGATAATGCCCCCAGACGCAAAGTTTCCAGACAAAATCCAGATAGTTGAAAGTCTTCTGGAAGAGGAAACAACAGAGACGCTCGCAGAAAAAACAGTAGGAGAGAAAACCGAAGAAACAGGTGGAGAGGGGGAAGCCGAGTAAATGCCGATATTACGGGTTAAAGAAATCCGTGACATGCCCTCTGAAGAGCGGAGGAAAAAACTCAACGAGCTTAAAACAGAGCTTCTCCGATTAAAAACAATGATAAAAGCTGGCGGAACAATAGAAAAACCGTCTAGGATAAGGGAACTGCGCAAAACAATCGCCCAAATACTAACCGTAGAACACGAACAGAAACTTGGACTTGCAAAAGAAAAAACTAAGGGGAAGAAAAAGAAATGAGGATAACACCAGACATAATCCGCTACGAATTCATCGGAACCGAAGCCAAGGTTGCAAAAAGCAGACATTCAGGCTATGTGGGAATCTCCGGCAAGATAATAGACGAAACACGAAACACATTTGTCATTCTACACGAAGGCGAAAGAAAAAGAGTCATAAAGGACTCAGCTGTTTTCCATTTCAAATTTACTGACGGAACAATTGTTGAAATTGACGGTAAACTCCTTGTGGGAAGACCGGAGGACCGACTTAAAAAACGTATTAGGAGGCTTTGGTGATGTCGCTAACTTTAAAAAAGCCCAAGAAAACATGCAATGACAGAAACTGCCCCTTCCACGGCGACCTGCCAGTGAGGGGGCGCGTTTTAGAGGGAGTTGTCGTCAGCGCAAAAATGGATAAAACAGTCATCGTTAGACGTGACTATCTTCATTATGTTCCAAAGTTCATGAGGTATGAGAGGAGAAGCAGCCGCATCCCATGCCATAAACCGCCATGCATAGATGCGAAAGAGGGAGACCGTGTAAGAATTGCTGAATGCCGTCCAGTAAGCAAAACAGTGTCATTTGTTGTTGTTGAAAAACTGGAGGGGAAGTGAAATGGCTGCAAGGGCGAAAGTGAGGGCGCTAGTTGCAAGGGGAATGATTGGGCAAAGACCAAAAATCTCCAAGGGATTACCAGCAGGCTCAATCTTAAGATGCGCAGACAACACCGGAGCCAGAAAACTTCGATTAATCCAAGTCATGGGTTACAAGGGACGTTTACGACGCGTTCCATCCGCCGCGGTGGGTGACAGAATAACAGTTTCCGTTAGACACGGAACCCCAGATATGAGGAAGAAAATTTTCCAAGCGGTTGTTGTGAGGCAGAGAAAGCCCTATCGGAGGGCTGAGGGTGTCTGGGTTCAATTCGAAGATAACGCAGCAGTGATAATAACTCCCGATGGAGAAATGAAAGGCTCAGAAATTCGTGGACCAGTGGCAAAGGAGGCGGCTGAAAGATGGCCAAGAATAGCGAGTGCAGCAAGCATAATAGTATAGGAGGAAGCCCATGCAAGCTATAAAACCAGTAACAAAACCGTCGAAACAGAGAAAAATGCTCTTCCAAGCACCAGACCACATACGCTACAAACATTTCGCAGCTCCTCTCTCACCAGAACTAAGAACAGCTCATGGAGTGAGGACACTCCCGGTTAGGAGCGGAGACACTGTCCGTATAACGCGGGGAGACCGCAAAGGATTCGAAGGAAAAGTCACACGCATAGACAGAAAGAAATACAGAATATACGTGGAAGGCTTAACGAGGGAAAAAGTTGACGGAACAACAATATTCATCCCAATTCACCCCTCAAAAGTCATGATTACACACCTGAACCTTGATGATAAATGGCGAAAGAAAATTTTGGAAAGAAAAAAGAAAGCCCGCAAGAAAATGGAAGAAGTGGTTGCGGAGAAACCTCCAGAAAAAATTGTTGAAGAAAAAGTTGCCGTAGAAGAGAAACCTCCAGAAAAAAAGCCGAAAAGAAAAAAGAGAAAAGCAGCCAAAAAACCAGCCGAGGAAAAGGCAGAAGAAAAACCGAAGAGACGGAAAAAAGTGAAAAAAGCGAGGAAAAAGAAAACCGAAAAAGAGAAGCCCAAAGCAAAGAAAAAAAGAGCTAGGCGTAAAACCACCAAGAAAACCACTAAAGGAGGAGCATGAATTTGGGCAAAAAAGGAGGATCCACAGGGTTAAAGCGTAAACCTGCACCGAGATTTTGGCCAATCCATAGGAAGGAGTTTGTCTGGGTTGTTAAACCCTCTCCAGGACCACATTCCCTTGAAAGCTGCCTGCCTCTGGCCATAGTTCTGCGTGACATTCTCAGATTCGCCAAAACAAGGAAAGAAGCTAAAAAAATAGTTTCACAAGGGAAAGTTTATGTTGATGGAAAAGTTAGGCGGGAAGACGATTTTCCAGTGGGCTTAATGGATGTTATTTCCATATCAGAAATTGACAAATGTTTCCGTATACTGCCCTCCAGCAAGGGCTTAATCCTCCATCCAATCGATAAAGAAGAAGCAAACTTCAAACTATGCAGAATAGAAAACAAAACTCTTGTTAAAAATGGCCATCTGCAGCTTAACTTACACGATGGTTCAAACATACCGGTGAAAGTTGCTGACCCAAAAAACCCACAAGAGGATGTCTACAAGACTCTTGACACCTTGCAAATCAGCCTCCCAGAAAGACAAATTCTCCAACATATAAAACTGAAAGAAAACGACTTCGCTATAATCACAAGCGGAAAAAACATTGGGAGATACGGCAAGATAATTGAAATTGAGGAAATGAAGGGAAAGAAGCGTAGAAACGTCCTTGTAACAATCGATGATGGAAGAGGGAACCGTTACCAAACAATTCTGAACTTTGTTTTCGCAATAGGCGAAATAAAGCCCCTCATATCCTTACCGGAGGTAGCACAAGCTGTCTGAGGATGAAATCCGAAAAAAATGGGAAGAAAATCCCATGCTTAAACCGAAAATCGAGAAGGTTGTCGTCAACATCAGTGTTGGAAAGTCAGGTGAACCACTGGAAAAAGCAGCAAAGGTCCTAAAAGATTTAACTGGTCAAAATCCATGTAAAAGAAAAGCTAAGAAAACAATCAGAGATTTCGGAATCAGAAAAGGCGAGCCTACAGCCTGCATTGTAACGCTTAGAAAGCAAAGAGCAACAGAATTTCTGAAAAAAGTTTTGCCAGTAATCGA
>DAOUSM010000183.1 GCA_030627225.1 Candidatus Bathyarchaeota archaeon
ACAGAGTGGCTTTCATCGATGAGAAAGGCGATTTTGTAGATTTTGATCGAGTTTTGGCGGCATACGCTACCTATGTTGTGAAGAAAAATCGCGGTGGAACCGTGGTGACGAATGTTGAAGCATCGATGTGCGTTGAAAAGATGGTGGAAAAGCACGGCGGAAAAGTTATCAGGACAAAGGTTGGTGATGTTTACGTTGCGGAAGCAATAAAGCGACGTAATGCTGTCTTCGGCGGAGAACCTTGCGGAGCATGGATACACCCGCAATTTCATTACTGTCCAGACGGGATGCTTTCATCTGTGCTGCTTCTGAAAGCCCTAGAAGATGAAAACAAGGAATTGTCAGAATTCATCGCTGAAACACCTCAATATCGAACTCTCAGAGAAAATGTTGCATGTAAAAATGGAATAAAGTGTAAGGTTATGGAAAAAGTTGAGGAGAGTCTAAAGTCTGTTTTTCCGATGTATAGGCAACTCTCAATCGTTGATGGTGTTCGTCTAACCCTTGAACATGGATGGATTTTGGTGAGGGCTTCTGGCACTGAGCCCCTTATACGGCTGACCGTGGAGGGTGAATCATTAAAAGCAGCAAAAGAGATAATGGAAAAAGGCGTAATGCTGGTTAAAGGACTTGTTGAGGAAGTGGAAAAATGAAGGCTGTTATTTTAGCTGCAGGAGAAGGCATGAGACTTCAACCGATCACATCAACCAGACCGAAGCACCTGATAAAAGTTGGCGGAAAACCAATACTTGAACACTGTTTAAACGTGCTTAAGGCTTCTGGGATAAATGAAATATTGATGGTTGTTCATTATATGGCAGATGCCATTCGCAACTACTTTGGTGATGGAGGAAAGTTTGGATTAAAGATTGAGTGTGTGGAGCAGAAAGCGGTGCTTGGAACTGGTAACGCGGTAGGTGTTGCTGAACCGTATGTGAAGGAGGATTTCTTGCTGGTTTATGGAGATTTGTTGTTCACTGCAGAGGCTGTGAAAAAAGTTATCGGTTTACATGAGAAAGAAAAGCCTGCTGCAACCATGGCTGTTGTTCCCGTTGAAAAGCCTGAAGATTATGGAATAGTAGAGCTTGAAGACGAGAAAAACGTGAGACGCATAATTGAGAAACCAAACCGTAAAGAAGCACCTACAAACCTTGCGAACGCGGGCATATACGTTTTTTCAACAGAAATTTTCGAGAAAATAAAAGAGACATCAGCCTCAGCCAGAGGCGAATGGGAAATCACAGATGCCCTTTCGCTATTGTTAAAAGAGAAAAAGCCAGTTTTAGCAGTTAAGATTTCGACGGAAGATTGGTTTGACATTGGAAGACCTTGGGATTTGCTTGAGGCAAACCGTTGGATGCTGATGAAAATGGAACATAAAGTGTATGGACGTGTGGAAAATGGTGCACACCTGATTGGTCCAGTAACAGTCGCGGAAACCGCACGCATACGCTCTGGAGCCTATATTGAAGGACCCACATTCATAGATGAAGAAAGCGACATAGGACCGAACTGTTACATTCGCCCATGCACGAGCATAGGAAAAAAAGTGCGGATAGGCAACGCTTGCGAGATAAAAAACAGCATAATCATGGATAACACGCACATTGGTCATTTATCTTACATAGGCGACAGCATAATAGGCGAAAACTGCAACTTAGGTGCAGGAACAATAACCGCTAACTATCGACTTGACGCAGGAACAATAAAGATGATGGTGAAAGACAAGGTTGTAGACAGTGGAAGAACAAAACTTGGAGCAGTCTTAGGCGATGATGTAAAGGCTGGGATAAATGCGCTTTTCATGCCCGGTGTCAAAGTAGGAAATAACAGCTGGATTGGACCCAACGTTGTCGCTTATCGTGATTTGCCAGCCAACACCATGGTGTCGCTAAAGCAGAATTTGGAAGAGAGAAAGTTAAGTTCTTAGTGACAGGCAAAAGACTTCACAGCGTTAAGCACATGGTTTTCTGTTCGTTTGGTTAAAATCCTAAATACGTGTTTTTACATGTGTTAGGTGGTAATGGAGGTTTAGAAGTTGTCAATAGCGCAGAGAAAATTTTTCACAGAAGTCGCGGCATTGGTAGATAAAAGCGTGATTGTTGCAACTACGACTGGAAAAAAGTATACTGGAACATTAGTTGGCATTAACCCTGATACTTTAAGTCTATGCCTAGCAGACGCGAAGGATGAAGAAGGGAAACCTTTGCATAGGGTTTTCCTTAATGGAAATGTTGTGGCTCAAATATTAAGTGTGGAAAAACCCTTTGATTTGAAGGCTTTGGCGGAACGTTTGGAAAAGGTGTTTCCAACGATGGTTAAGCTGTACGAGGACAAAGGGTTCATTTGGGTTATGGACAGGGTTAAAGTAACGGAAAAAGGTATTGTGGAAGGTTCAGGTCCAGCTGCAGAGCGCGTGCAAAAGGTTTACGAACAATTTATCAGCGAAATGAAAGGTTAAACGAACCAGCGAAGCTGAGATTCCTCTTTCTTCTTTTCTTCAGTACCGCTTCTAACCAAACCGAAGGATTCCAATATTTTCGTAGTTTTTTCAGCGGCAACATCCAACCTTGACAAATCAATCTTCAAGTTCAAAAATTTGCTTAAAGCCGATAAGGTTTGGCTTGCAGCGTTTG
>DAOUSM010000059.1 GCA_030627225.1 Candidatus Bathyarchaeota archaeon
CAAATCAAAGCCTGGAAAACATGGCTCAGCCAAAGCAAGAATAGTGGCCATAGGCATTTTTGACGGTGTTAAAAGAAGTTTCGTTAAGCCTGTGGATGCAAACGCAGAAGTGCCGATAATTAATAAGAGAAGCGGTCAAGTTTTCGCCGTTAATCCTTCCGGGGTTCAAATAATGGATTTAGAAACTTACGAGTATTTGGATGCTCCCTTTCCCGATGACGAGGAGTTGAAAGCGAAACTTGTTCCCGGCGTTGAAATTGAGTATTGGCGAATACTGGGCAGAGTAAAAATTGTTAGAACAAAATAAAATGAAAAGCTGAATTTGGACAAAAACCTTAGCGTGTATCCTTATCTATCTTCTGAGGTTGCTCTTCTTGGATGCTGTTAAGTTGAAGGATGATAGGACCGTTCGGATAAGGGAATTTCGAATAGAAGATAAAGAGAAACTTTTTGAGATGTACGAGTCTCTTTCAGATGAGGCTGTACGTTGGGCGTTGCCACCTTATACGAGAGAAAGAATTGAAAGGGGATGGTTAAGTAATCTGCAAAACCTAATAGCTATGGTGGCTCTATACAACGACAAAATAGTTGGGCACACTCAAATCTATAAGTTTCCTCACTCTCGGAGAAAGGGCACAAGTGACTTAGTCATTTATCTTCACCAAGATTTTCATAATGTGGGGTTAGGCACGGCGATGCTTACTAAACTAATAGAGCTTGCAAAAAAGGAAGGACTGCATAGAATAGGCTTACATGTCACAGCAGATAACAAACCAGCAATTCATCTTTACAAAAAATTAGGCTTCAAAATTGAGGGAGTGATGAAAGACTCTTATTTCGGAGAAGACGGAAGATACCATGACGAGTTTGTAATGGGATTGATACTGAAATGATTTATAATTGAGATGGAGGACTGTAAGTCGCTAAATTTGAAAGGAAAACAATAACTATATGTTGGGTTTTTGTGTTTATCTCCACCAATCCCAGCTGAGTTTTTTAAATCCTATGTAAAGTATTGAGAGTACCACTCCCCAGCTTAATGCGATGCTTGCCACTTCCAATACTGCATTGTCACTCAGATAGCTGTAGCTTGCCCAAGCACTTATCCCACATAAACCCACCAATAAGAGGATGAACATGGCGAAATGGATTGCGCGTTCCGCTGTCAATAGCGTTTCACCAGCTAAACTTGCTTTAGATTAACAGAACCTATTGTTAAGATTTTCCGTTAAAATTTATTTTGTTGTCTGCATCATATGTTTTGAAGCCGATGATGCGATAAGAGCCATCTGATTTATGACGACGTTTAAAGGCTGAGGCTTCCAAATTTATTCTATTGGAATTTCATATTCATGCTTTCGTGGCAGGTGAATCTCCAGAATTCCCTTTCTGAAGCGGATTTCCATTTTTTCCATGTACACCGGTACTGGAATGCGTGTTTCACAGCGAAATGTATGGAATTCACCCTTATATTGGGTTATGCCGAAATCGTCAAACCTTACTTTTCGCTTCAGCTTTGCCAATATTTCAACAGTGTCTTTGCTTATTGGTTTAACCTGTATCGTGTTTTCTTCGGCGTAGGGTAAATCAACCGTCACTATAACCTCTGTCGGAGTTACCATTACATCACGAAGCGGTTCCATTGTGCAAGCTCTTTGGTCCCAGCTTGGCTTTTCAATTAACCTCTCTCTGAATCTTTCAGCCCACTCCTCCAAATTTTCGAAGTATTCGTCGATGATATCGAAGATTGAACGTTTCCTTCTAATTGATATTGTAAAATCCTCCTATGAGACGTATAATGGAATGTCATACTCCCGCGTCTTTTTCATCTTTGACAACTCTTGTTGAGTCCGCCTCATCACATCCCTAGCCTTCAAGCGAATTTCCTCACCCTTCTCCAGAAGCTTTGAAATATCCACTTTTATTCCTATGATATTCGCCAATTCCTTCAGTACCTCTGCTGCTGCTTCTGGGTCTGGATAGTTAAAGAAGCACTGTCCGAGTAAGGTGATGGCTGGTACACCAGTGGTGGCACAGTACTGCATCATAGTTGCCTGAGGACCAACCATATACCCTTCTCTCAATATTTCTATACCTTTATCATGAACCATTTTCAGTATCTCCGGACTTGACGCAGCGGCAAACACCTTCAATTCCTTAACATCTTGCCTGTCTTGAACGGGAATTCCACTCATTGAAATCATCAGTTTAACATTTTTGTCCCTTCCCCAATCGATCAAAGTGTGCATTATAGGATAGATTGCTTCTGCTGATATGGCTGTTTCTGAAACGGCTAGAAGAGTGTCATGGTTTCCAAAAATTCTTATCGGCGAATGGGGTAATCCCTCGTGCAAAACGATTAGAGGCGGCAGCAGCCTTGAATCCATGTATGCCACCTCTGTCAAGTTGAGCTCTGATATTATGTGTGAAGCTGCTATGACGCCGACTAATCCAACATCTGGAAAACCGAAAAGCATGACGGCGCCATGTGGAACATCTTTTCTCTCTATAATTTTGGTCTCTTCACTCAAGTTTAACCCTCTAAACATTTCTAAGTCTGGAGTGTGTAAAAAGTTTATGGAAGTTTAAGCCCTAAAATTGAATATTTATTTAAAGGTGTAAATGGTTTTAAATCTGGAGAGATCATGGCTTTAGAACGTTTAGGTTCCTCGCTTTACGAAGCATTAAGAAAGGTTTTCAGAGCCTCTATTGTTGATGAGGCTACTGTCAAAGAGCTTGTGCGAGATGTACAGAGGGCTCTGCTTCAAGCAGATGTAAACGTTAAACTTGTGCTTGGCATTTCCAAGCGAATAGAAGACAGGGCATTAAAAGAGAAGGTTCCTCCGGGCATTTCAAGACGCGAGCACGTAATAAAAGTTGTTTATGAAGAGCTAACACGCTTTCTCGGGGAAAAGCCGGTTCCCATGAAAATAGAGCCTGGGAGAAAAAAGGTGATAATGCTTGTCGGCATCCAAGGCTCTGGAAAAACAACAGCCGCAGCCAAACTTGCAAGATACTTCCAAAAAAGGGGACTAAAACCAGCTTTAATCTGTGCAGACACATACCGCCCAGGCGCCTATGCACAACTCCGACAACTCGCAAACAGAATAAATCTGCCCTTATATGGAGATCCGAAGGCTAAGAACCCTGTTAAAATAGCCTTTGAAGGTTTGAAGCACTTCAGCGACAGGGACATAATACTCATTGACACTGCTGGTCGCCACAAGGAAGAGCAGGAACTGATTAAAGAGATGAAGACGCTTGAGAAAAAAATCAAACCAGACGAAGTCATGCTGGTGATTGACGGAACAATCGGGCAACAGGCGCTGGTTCAGGCAAAAGCGTTCAATGAGGCGACACCTATAGGCTCTATCCTCTTAACAAAACTGGATGGGTCGGCCAGAGGTGGTGGCGCCCTCTCAGCAGTCGCAGCCACAGGCGCACCGATAAAATTCGTCAGCACAGGCGAAAAAATAGGGGAAATAGAACCGTTCGTTCCATCCCGTTTCGTTGGCAGACTTCTTGGCATGGGTGATCTGGAAACCCTGATTGAGAAGGTACGTGAAGCAGAGGTAACGGTTCCTGAAAAGAAGGCAAAGGCCATCTTAAGCGGCAAGTTCACGCTAACAGACATGTATGAACAGTTCGAAGCCGTGAAGGGTATGGGTCCCTTCCGAAAACTTCTGAAAATGGTTCCAGGTATGTCTTATGATGTGCCGGAAGAGATGCTGGAGATGGCTGAAGATCGTTTGGAGAAGTGGCGCGTAATAATTCAGTCCATGACACCAAAAGAAAAAGAAAACCCGAAGATTCTCAACGCTTCACGAATAAGGCGTGTGGCAAGGGGCTCCGGAACGAGCGAAAAAGATGTGAAGGAACTGCTAAAACAGTATTCAATGATGCGTCGGATGATGAAAACCTTGCGGAGGAAAAAGAAACTACCCTTCTTCGGGAAAGGTTTACCACTCAAGTTTAAGTAATTCTAGGCGGTAATCTGAAGGCAGTATTATGGACATTTTAGAAAAAGCGTTAAAGATGCTTGAAAAACATCCTTTGTGTGACCATTGTCTAGGGAGACAGTTCGCCCTCCTTGGGCACGGTGTAGAAAATAATGAAAGGGGAATGTCAATAAAACTGGTTTTGACGCTTAAGGCCCACGCGCTAACACTTTCAAGGGAAAAAGAAGGCGTTAGAATTCTCAAAATTCTTGCAACAAACGGCTTCTTTGAAAAAGCTAAAGAAATACTGCACAGAATGAAGAAGCGTGTCCCAAGTAAAAGCGTCCCAAAAACGTGTTTCTTATGCGAAGGTAAATTTGAGGAAGTGGATAGTTTAGCGGAAAAAGCCCTTGAGAAGCTCAGAGACTATGAATACACCAATTTTCTAGTGGGCATAGAACTGCCTGTGCATGTTGAGGAACGTGAGGATGAGTTTAAGGCTGAGTTTGAAGTGAGTTACGGCGAGAACATGCGGAACGAGTTTGGTCGTCTGATAGGTAAAAGAATCGCTGAGTACAGCGGGAAAAAAGTGGAATTTAGAAAACCCGAAATAGTTGTGCTCGTCAATCCCTTAGCTGAAAAGGTAAGGCTTCAAGTAAATCCTCTTTACATTGCTGGTCGTTATAGAAAGCTCGTTAGAGGCATACCTCAGTCAAAATGGTTCTGCTCGAACTGCAGGGGGAAGGGCTGTGAGAAATGTAACTGGACTGGAAAAATGTATCCAGAATCGGTGGAGGAAATAATTGAAAAGCCCTTTTTAGATGTGACTAAGGGTGTGAAAGCTTCGTTTCACGCTTCAGGAAGGGAGGATATAGATGCCCGCATGCTTGGAAAAGGCAGGCCCTTCGTAATAGAAATTACACAACCTAAAGGGCGGTTTTTGGACCTTAAAGAGCTGGAGGAGGCTGTAAACGCTTATGCCAAGGGCAAGGTTGAGGTTTCAGATCTGCGGTTTGCGGATAAAGATGTTGTTAGGAAATTGAAAAGAGCAGAGTCTGCGCAGAAAGAATACTGCGTCATCATAGAGTTTGAAAATAAAATTACAGCTAAAGATATGCGTCTTCTAGAAGAGAAGTTGACAAGCACCATGATTAAGCAGAAAACCCCTGTCCGTGTCTTGCATAGGCGGGCGGACTTAACACGGGAAAAGTACATATACGAGGTTAAGGTAAAGAAGTTGTCGCCTAAAAGGGCTGAAATGAGAGTACGTTGTCAAGGAGGGCTATACGTTAAGGAATTGGTGACAGGTGATGAAGGAAGAACCACACCGAGCGTTTCAAGAATTCTCAAAAACAAAGCGAAGCCTATAAAGCTTGATGTTTTAAACGTAATTATGAAAAGATTAAGAGGTTAAAGAAAATGAGGAAATCCAAAGGATACCGCGCAGGAACACGTCGCCTTCTGAAAAAGGGTCCAAGAGAAAGGGGCAAAATAAGGCTAAGCAGATTGCTCCATCAGTACCAGCCTGGAAACCAGGTGGTCATAAAGATAGATCCAAGCGTTCAGAAAGGTATGCCTCATAAACGTTACCACGGTAGAGTCGGCACAGTGATTGATAAACGTGGAAGGAGTTACACTATAAGCGTTACGCAAGGAGACGCTGTCAAAGAGATCATTGTTAGACCTGAACATTTAGAACCCTGTAGAGAGTGATTGAAATGTCAAAAAAGGCTGCAACGGAAAAGAATCTTACTCTTCCGCAAGTTAAAAAATTACTGGAATCTTTAGGTGAAGAAAATTTGGACCAGTTTCAGCGTCGCACACTTGATTATGCATCTAAATTTTCTAAGGTGGATGCTGAAGCAGCTGAAAAACTTGTGGAAAAACTTGTGAAGGAATTCGGTTTGGAGGAGGAAGAAGCTGTTCAAATCGTTAACTGTATGCCCAAAAGCATCGAAGAGTTAAGGATTTTCCTCGCCGGCGGACGCAAAATTATTGAAACATCAAAGTTGGAAGTCATAATTAGCCTCTTAGATGAACATCGAAAATTGAAATAGCGATTTAGCCACTAATTTTAAAGCGTTAAGCGATTAAAAATAAAGGCGAATATGATGGAGAAGCGATACGAAGAGTACGCTTACGTCTTGGATTTTCTGCCGCACGGCCGCCCGGGGATACATCCCTCTGGAAGAGCCGGCTACAGAGCGGGAGCTCTCGTTCAACTTGTAGGCGAAGAATTTTTCACGCTTTTAGAAGCCTTAGTTAAGGAGGGTGTTGTGCTTAAGCCCCATGATCGCGTTTATGTTGGGAAGGAGGCTCGCGAGGAAATCACGTATATTATTGGGCGGATAGGCTATGATGAGTTGA
>DAOUSM010000018.1 GCA_030627225.1 Candidatus Bathyarchaeota archaeon
AGCACAAGCAGTATTATCGCCAAAGAATAAAGTGGCTCAATAGAGTATGCAAACCATGCTCCACCGATCGCTACGAGCAGTAAACCCCACGCAAAGGTGCTGAAAGGACCACGTTCATATTTCTGCGGGTTTGACGCTCTGATTCCAGCTAGAACTATTGTCCAGCCACCATATAATGCAATAATCAGTGGAGGAACAAGTTGCCAATTGAGTCCGAGTGGCACAAGAATTATGCATACTACCAAGATTATTAGAAAAACGCCGATGGATAACAGTCCGCGCTTTTCGCCTTCAGCCATTTTAGACTCGCCTTACTGGATTTTTTCTCCGCATTCGGGACAGAACTTCGATGTTGAAGGAACAGATTTTCCGCATTTTGGACATTTGGTTGTTTCAGCGGCTGGTGGAGTGAGCTGTGTTCCACATTCTGGGCAGAATTTTGAAGTAGCTGGTATTTTTGCGTTGCATTTTGGGCATATCACTAGGGCTGCAGCTGGCGCTGCTGCTGGACCTGTGGGCGTCATCACTTGTGGTATGAGCACCATGCCTGCTCCTAGTGCTGCTCCTGGGGATTTTCCAAGCTCTTCAGCGGCTTTCTTCACGGTTTCCATTCGTAGCACTTGTTCTGGTGTGGCTCTTCCTGTTCTGAGCCAGAAGAGGCGTTCGCGGTATTCTGGTGTTGTGTCTATTCCTTCAAAGCGTAGGTCTGTTAATTCTAAACCTATTCGCCTAAAGTAGTCTAAAATTGTGTTTTTCACAATCATGGATGTTTCGTCAAGCCTAGTGAAAACAGTTAGCAAATCGTAATGCGAAAGCTCATCGATTATTTTTTCATTTAAGAAACCACGCAGAAAATCATTAACGTCTCCAGTTGTGTAGGCTTTTTGCCCGCCAACAACTTCGTTCACAAACAGTTGTGGATTTTCCACTTTAAACCAAAATGTACCATGCACTTGTAAAGGTGCAAGCTCTGTGGTTTGGGCTCGCGTACCATATTTCCCAGCAAAGACTTTTGTTGAAACGAAGATTACTGTTGCTTTGAATGGTTTTTCACTATACCCGGCAATCCTTGATAATAATCCAGTTAGCAAGGGCAGATTCAGCGTTGTTAATGTGTGTCTTCCCGGTCCGAAAACGTCGTAGGCTTTGCCGTCTCTAAAGAACACTGCAACCTCGTATTCGTGGACTATTAGTTGGGCGCCCCATGTGATTTCTTCGTTTGGATATCTCCACAGTATATCTTCTGGACCTGGGTTTTTCCATTCTATGACTTGCGGCATTTCAACTCACTCCTAATATTACTTCTCCTCTCTTATCAAAGGTTTCCTCAAAAGCCTCCAATGTTTCAACCAGATGTTGTATGCGTTCTTTTGCCTTGCCAAACTCTTGTTTAATGACCTCTGTTTTAAACGCTTTAACTTCGCTGACTATTTTCTCAACATCATCAATCAGCCTATTGTCAAAATCTATCATCCTGTCAAGATTTTCCTCTTCAACCTTCACTACGTTGAAGAAGCCGGCGTACCCATAAGAAGCGTGGTTCACCTTTTCTGCCACTCTGTCAAACTTTGCGACAAGGCGGTCCATACCTGTCAGAACTTCAAACAAGCGGCGGTCAGACAGCTTCTGAAAAACATCTTTAAGGTCGCTTTTCGCTTCCGACAGCTTCCGGTATAAATGGTTTCTGATAAGCCTGTCAGACTCTCTTCGCAGCTCTTTCTCTTTATAGCCGCGGAACCCTGGAATCTCTGCAAGGATTCGTTCGGAAAGGCGCATCTGTTTTTTTGCTTTTTCGTAAAAATCCTTTTTCTCACTCAAGAACTACTTCCTCACGTTTGTTTTTCGATTTTATAAATGCATGTGTGAGCATTTAAAGTTTCGTTAAAATATTCCAAATCCAGTTGACGGAATGTCTCCTTTTATGACCATTCCGGTTGCTCCTTCTATCAGTAACTGGTAAGTTTCACCCTTATACTCGTATTTCACAAACCATATTGGAGCATGCAAATAAACCGCTTGGTTTATTTTTATTTCATTCTTCATTTCGATGATTCTGTCAACGTCTTGTTGAACCAAATAACGGTGATGCTCCCCAATTTGCTGCTTTGCAAGCTCCACAGCCTCGCTTTTGTCGATTTCACTGTTTAACACTTTAGCGAAAGCTTCGATTTTCCTGAAGTCGTAGGGGATTTTACCCTTTAACGGAACGTCATATTCCTTTGTTGGAAACTCTGTTGCCCTCCTTGCCAGAACAAGCCAATCATACTTCTTCTCGATTTTTCCTTCCTTAACAACAGGAGGAGTTATACGCTCAAATATCCCTTTATAATAGCTTTCGGCTTCCACAGACACAACCCAGAAGGGCAAGTAAAACAAGGTTTTTTCTGTAATTTTTGACTTTCTCGCGAGGTCTGGAGGCTTCAGAAAGCCTGCACGCATCCAGTTTTTAATAGGATCTTCGATCTGCGCTGGATCATACTTGTTTAATAGCATGGAATGTTCGAAGGTGAAAGCCTTTCCAGTCTCTATCACAACAGTATAGCCACAATATTTGCATGTTGCTATCATTTCGCCAGGCTCAAATGGTATCGGTGCGCCACAATGAGAACACCTTATTTCTTGAACTATGGACATATTTTTACGCCTTCTGCTTTTCTCTCCTTATTATTTCCCTTGCCGCGATAACACCGGATGCCGAAGCTTGAACCAGCCCTCTCGTGACCCCTGCTCCGTCACCAATGGTGAATAAGTTGTGGATTTTGGTTTCCAAGCAGTTGCTTAGCTGGAGTCTTGAGGAGTAGAATTTTACTTCGATGCCATATAGTAGTGTGTCCCTTGAATGTATTCCAGGAGCAATTTTGTCTAGGGCTTGAAGCATCTCCCTTATGTCAGCCAAGTAGCGGTATGGCAGAACAAAGCTTAAGTCGCCTGGCGTGGCATTCTTCAATGTGGGAGTCACCACACTTCTGGCAATCCTTTCAGGTGTTGACCTCCTTCCAGACTCTAAATCACCTAAACGCTGTATCATTACGCCTCCGCTGAGAAGATTTGAAAGTCTAGCAAGATATTTTCCATAGGCTATCGGTTCCTTGAATGGCTCGGTAAAGGATGTTCTCACCAAAATGGCGAAATTCGTATTGTCTGTTTTTCTCTCCGCGTAGCTTTGACCATTAACAGTTAAAACTCCGTTATAGGATTCTGTTATAACCTCACCATAGGGCGCAACGCAGAATGTGCGAACCTGGTCGTCAAAAAACCTTGAATAGTAAACAAGTTTCGGCTCATAAAGAACGCTTGTTAATTCTTCCATAACAGAAGCCAAAACCTCAACCCTTATCCCAACATCAACAGGGTTATTAAGTGTCTTTAAACCTAAAGCTTGCGCCTCTGCTTGAAGCCATTCAGCTCCACTTCTTCCAGGCGCAACAATCACATATTTCCCGAAGAATTTCTCGCCACTAACTGTTTCAACGCCTTCCACAACATTGTTTTTTACTATAAGTCCCTTAACGTCAGTTTTGAGTTTAACTTCAACCTTGCCATTGAGTTCTTGACGCATCTTTCGGAGAGTTTGAGCGCACCTCTCAGTGCCCATATGCCGAATTTTCTGGCGGACAAGTTTTAAACCAGCCAATGAAGCTTTGCGTTCAATCTCATCTGCTTTTTCAATGTCTCCTCCATAAACGTGCTCGGTTGCCCCAAATTTTAAGTAGACACCATCCACATAGTTTACCAACTTACCAAGCTCTTTTCCTGAAACGTACTCATTAAGCCAACCGCCAACTTCGGTAGATAAGGTTAATTTACCGTCGCTGAAGGACCCTGCCCCGCCCCACCCAGATAATAGCAAGCATGGTTCACAGTGAACACATTCAAATCCGCGGCTTGCAGGGCATTTACGTTGGTTTATATCTGGTCCCCTATCCAGCATAAGAATGCTGAGGTTAGCTTTTTCTGCCATTTCAAGAGCTGAGAATATTCCGGCTGGGCCGGCTCCAACGATTATTACATCATACTTCAAAGGACGTATCTCCTGAAACCCAAAACTACATGTAACAACTAGCATATATTTTTAGCGAGCAGTTTAATGTTGAAATCAGTTTGCGCCTTAGAAAACTATCACTTTTGTATATACGGTATGAGACATAGAAACTTCACAGTCTTTTCGCCGTTGTTTTTGAGCTGATGTTTCTCATCAGGTGGAATGAAGATGACGTCGCCAGCTCTAAACTTTCTTTCTTTGCCTTCACTAACCACAAGGCCCTCGCCTTCTAAAATGAAGACCTCATGTTCCCAAGAATGGCTGTGAAAAGGACTGTAGCCTCCAGGCCCCATCTCGAACAACCTCATGGCAAAGTTCTCAGCTCCCAAATCCTTTGTGATAAGCCATCTCACCCGTAATTTTGAGGCTCCTTCTTCCGCATCCTTCGCTTCAACATCCCGATAATTGAAGATTTTCATTCACTTCGCCCTCTTTCAATCAGAAAATAGGAATAATTTTTACTCTGCATATTAATCTTTTATTGCTTCTAAAAGGTTACGATGGAGATTTCTCCCGCAAACCACTTTTTTTATAAGTTTAGTTTAGCGTCAAGTTTTGGGCAGCAGATTGTTAAGTGGGCTTTATTCAGGATAGAACGTCTAAGAGCATAGGCGCCAAACATTACATGAAGCTGAAATGGAAAGCTGTACAGTTTATCCGAGATATGCAGAATACGTCACAAGGTTGAGGCGGAAAGCCTTCAACTAATTCTCTTTCTTTTTTGTTCTAAAATGTAGCTTTATATTGTTGCGGATTTACGTGATTTAGTGGTGGCAGCGGTGCGTTTGAAGAGGTTGGCTTTAATATTGGTGGTGGTTGTGGCTGTTGCCGGCGTGCTCATTGGAATATTCCATGATTTTTTGTTTTACGGTGTTAGAGATGTTTCTGTTGGGGATGTTGTTTCTGATCCGCATTCTTTCGACGGTGTTCATGTACGGTTACCTGGGTATGTTGTGGATACAAGCGTGTACATGTTTGGTCCGAAGTATGTTCTGAGGGACTTTGATGAAGGAGTTGAAATTGCCTTGGGTGGGAAGGGGGGCTCTGGAAAAGTTGACTTTGAGCCTTATGTTAGCTTTATTTTTGACGGGGAGAATTACACGCAGATAAGAAACATAAGGGTGAGCGTTGTTGGGTATGTATGTTATATTGGACCCGTAAGTGATGCTCCTTCTTTCTATGTTGATGTTGAAAAAGTTGAACCAAACCTAACCGAGCTGGAAAATATTGTAATAGAATTTTTGAAAACCACCGACGTGGCTAACGTTCTGTGGGATGATACTGTCAGAATCATCGAAGTCTACGACCATGGTTTTGGCGGTAAAGTTGTAGTTGTGAATTACACTACGTGTAAGGCGGTGCATCCACACTTTATGTTTTTAGCAATTGAGCATCATACTGCCGTGATCACGTTAAACGAGGAAGGGAAAGTGATGTCTGCGTTTTGTGTTTGGGGCAGCTTCCATGGGCTAAACAATATTTGGGATTTGATTAACCAGCGGTGGATTCAAAGGTAAAGTCGAACTTTAACCCATTTTCCAGAGAACATTCACTTGAATACGTAACCGACATGGACGGAGCCAGGATCTTCAGAAAACGCAAATGAAAGCAAAAGTAGTCTTTTATGCTCTAGGTTAATCTTTTATGGCTTCTAGGATGCTCATTACGTTCCATAATTTTACTCGTGTGTAAGGTGGCATGTTCGGGTCTTGCAAAATTTCATCCATGATTGATATGGCGTTTGAGGCTCTAACGGCTGGCGTGTACTCTGTTGTTTGCAAAACTTCCAGTGAATTTTTCGCTGCTCTTCTGATGTTTCTAGGCGTAGTAGTGTCTTCAGAAACTTCTCCAAGCACGACCGATGCTTGCTTTATTCTCTCTTCATATTCCTGCAGTTTCTTCTTCCTAACCATAAACTTGCCACCTCACGCAAATTTCGTGATAACCAAATTATATAGGCTTCTATACCTATTTACTTTGAGGTTTTAAAACTTGTCGCAAGACAAAGCAGCAGAGGAACAACACATCAAACGGATGGCTGACCTACTGCGTCAAGGCTCAACCCTAACAGAGCTAGCCTGCCCAGCATGCGCCTCACCACTCTTCAGATTAAAAAGCGGAGACCTCTGGTGTGCAAAATGCGAAAAGAAAGTCATAGTAGTAAAAGAAGGAGAGGAACCAGCAAAAATAACAGGTTCGATGGTTCTTGACAGCCTTGAGGCAACACTCCTAGCGAAGATTCAAGAAGTACAAAGCAAAATGCAACACGAAGAAAACATGGAAGAACTTCAGAAACTAGGCACAGTGCTTTCCGGACTGCTTGAAAACCTCGAAAAAATAAGAAAAGCCAAAAGAGTTTAGACAGGGAAAACCACACATGCTAGGATTTTACGTGAATTTTCCGGAAAACATCCACAAAATAACACGGTTTACCACTTCAACCTCAAACAAGAGACTACAACAAACCTTAACAAAAACATTTCACAATTTGAACAACGAAATCTTCTGTTTAGAAGACATCGCAAATCCATCACTGCCTCAATGTACAGTTATTTTTGAATTCGGAATAGCCGAAGCCAACAATTTCAACTATCTGGACAACGAAGAAAAAAACAGATTGCTAAAACTCATACGTAAAAAACCTTTTCAAGTCATGGATTTCTTCTGTGCCATACGATACTATAAAACAAAAAATAAAAAGAAGACTCCGCTAAAATTCGATTATTACATGCTCCGCTTCACATTCAACAAAAAATCAGTAGAAACTCAAGTTTTTCACGAAAGGGGTCCAAGGCACATATCGCCAGAAGATGTCGCCAACTTTATCGCTAACAAGATTAACGAAACGTTTTCCAAGAAAATATTAAGAGCCTTTAAGGCTTCTTAACTCGCTTTTCCAAAAACCTTAGAACAACTTTTAGAATGCCATCTGCAACTTCCTTTTTGGATTTGTTTCCGTCTATTTTAACAAGTTCTCCTTTTTCAACAAATTTCA
This sequence comes from Candidatus Bathyarchaeota archaeon, assembly GCA_030627225.1. GTDB lineage: Archaea > Thermoproteota > Bathyarchaeia > Bathyarchaeales > Bathycorpusculaceae > DAOUSM01. The sequence continues at coordinate 7,038 of DAOUSM010000018.1, forward strand.
TGTAGACTTCACGCACTTTCCGCTGAGTTTCCAAGTTTTCCATGACTGACTTGTTAGGCTTCAACCTATGGATAACGATTTCAGGTTCAACGTCAACAAAAATTGCTAGGTCTGGGCGTATCGCGTGCTCATTTATTTTTTCAATCCATTTTAAATCAAGTCCAGCCGCCCCTTGATAAGCTAAAGAGGAATAAACATAACGATCAGAAACCACAAGTTTTTCTTCATTCAAAGCAGGAATAATCTCATTCTCTACATGCTCATAACGGTCAGCAGCAAACAACAAAGCCTCAACAACGCTGGAAACCCGTTTTTTGCCGTGCAGACAGTATTTCTTAATGAACTTTCCGATTTTCCCGCGGCTTGGTTCAGCCGTGTAAACAGCATCATAACCTTTTTCCCTCAGTCTTCTCACGAGAAGCTTTGTTTGCGTTGTTTTTCCACAGCCGTCTAATCCCTCAACACAAATGAAAACACCTTTTCCTTTCATCTTCCATCCCTTATGGCTTTGAGCATTAGACATTATAAGAGTGAAAATGCATTAATAATTGTTTAAAGAACCGGGAGAAAACCAGTGATGCGCAGAAATTATTGGGGTGAAATAAAAGACCCCGTTCATGGATATGTCTACATAACTGAAAACGAAAAAGAAATTATTGATTCCTTCCCTGTTCAAAGACTACGTAGACTACGCCAGTTAGCAGGCGCAGAATACGTTTATCCAGGAGCAAACCATACACGCTTTGAACATTCCGTCGGCGTCATGTACTTGGCTGGCAGAGCCTCCGAAAACCCCAACATTTCTCAACGCATAAGCGAAGACGAAGCAGAAATTATTAGGATTGCAGCTTTACTTCATGATGTTGGACATGGCCCCTTCTCACATGTTTTTGAACACTTACTCGATAAGCTTGACAAGACGCATGAAGACATGACCTTATGGATAATCAAAAACAGCGAATTAAAAGACAAACTTAACAAAATTGGATATAACCCAGAAGACATCGGAAAACTGGCAATAGGCACCCTCCACAAACCCGAAAAGGCTTTCCTAGACCAAATAATAAGCAGCGCTGTCGATGTAGACAAACTAGACTTTATCGTACGGGACACCTACCACACTGGTGCGGAGTACGGCTACATAGACATTTTTCGATTAATCCATGCCCTAGATGTGTTGGATGAAAACTTGGCAGTAGACTTAGGAGCATTATCAGCCCTTGAATCTTTCGTGATAGCCAGAATAGAATCCTTCAAAAGCATATACTTCCATCGTGTTGGAAGAGCAGCCCAAATAATGCTTGCCATGGCAATGGAAAAGGCAAACGAAGAACTAGGCCTAACACGTTTCAAAACTCCGGAGGAATACCTAGCCATGGATGATTACACCGTTTGGACCATGCTGAAAAACTGCGAAAAATCAAGTGAAATCATAAAAAACCTTGAAAGACGAAAGATGCTCAAATGTGCTTATGAAAGAACCTTCTACGAAAAAGACACAATGGTTTCAAACATTTTCGGTCGCGAAGCATACAGAAAACAGTTACAAGCAGACATCGCAAAAGAGGCAGAAGTCGAAGCAGAAGCAGTAATAATCGATGTGCCCACGGTTCCATCTGTCCCATATCATCATTCAGTTCTCATGGAGCCCATGGAAATCCCAGTTTTCTACAAGACACGAGAGGGGGACAAAATTCTGCAACGATTAAGCGAAATTTCAAAGATTTTTGATGTTCTTAAAGGCTTCATGAACATTTTGCGCGTTTACACGGATGAGAAAAATCGTGAAAAAGTCGACAACGCAGCATCAAAGATTTTAGGTGAAATTCCCTCATCAGCAAAAATATCTTATTAGAGTGTTCAAGATGAAGCATATAATACTAAAGGGGCGAACAATAGTTGAAGGACGCCGCAAAGCCCAAGCGTTAGTCTCTTCAAAACCCATCAGTTTCTTAGGAGGAGTTGACCCAGCCAACGGAAAAATAATCGAGAAAAACCATGACTTATACGGCGAATGCATAAAAGACAAGATTTTATGCTTTCCACATGGACACGGCTCAACAGTAGGCAGTTACGTGCTGTATTCTTTAGCTAGAAAGAATCTAGCGCCAAAAGCCATAGTTAACCAGATGGCTGATCCCGTTGTCGTGGTAGGAGCAATAATAGCTGACATCCCCATGGTGGATCAAGTAGACATCAAGCGGATTAAAACCGGCGATATGGTTGAGGTTGACGCCTACAAGGGTGTTGTTAAGATTTTGAAAAGAAGGATGAGCTGAACGGACATGTATTTGACGAAAGAGGAAGAACGCATCTACGACGGCGAACATGGCTGGGCAAACCAGATATGCATGAAAATACTCGTCCGCCTAGGCGAACTCTTCAACGCAACAAGGCTTATTCCAATACGCTCTGCTCACGTTTCAGGAGTTTCCTACAAAACCCTCGGCGATGCACCAGCGGAATTCCTCCAAGCATTAGTAGATGCTAACGGAAAGGCAAAAGTGAAAGCCACTTTAAACCCGCAAAGCTTCGACCCGGAATATTTAAGAAAAAAATTACCAGAACACATACGCGAAAAACAACTAAAAATTCTGAAACAGTTTGAAAAAATGGGTTTCATACAGTCTTTAACATGTACGCCATACTATCTAGAAAAGCCAAAGGAAGGCTCACATCTTGCTTGGGCTGAG
>DAOUSM010000009.1 GCA_030627225.1 Candidatus Bathyarchaeota archaeon
CGATGCGAGCCTGCAACTAAAACATACACCAAGTCTTCACCAACGCTAAATTCCCCAAGTAAATGATGAATTTGAACATCCACTATGCCTTCTCTCTTCTTTAAATCGCTACAAATGTTTGCTAACACTTCATTTGCTTTCTCTTCATAAGCTTCTATTTCTAATTTCTGAACTTCCTCACCTTTCAATGTCTCCCCGCGGACCACACCAATAAATAATGCGATTGCTCCAGCTTTCTGAAAATCTTTTTTGTCTTTTACACTTTTCATTAAGTTTGAAAGGGAAAATGTTCCTTTTTCATGAACTCCTTCCCGAATTGCCAACATTTCTCACCTGAAGCAGCATTTCCAAGAGGTATCTTAAATTTTACTTTTTGTTAATCTAAGCTGTTTGGTGGATTTCCAATTGATTTCCATCCTAGCAGAATTTATTACCAAGCCGTAATCTTTTTTGGCTGCCTCTAATGAAACCATCTCATCTAATACGTCGCGATGCACAAGTTCAGGATATCGTTCTAACGGGTTTCCGTAGCCTCCGCCACCTGGGGTTCTTACAAGGAAAATATCGGCTTTCCCCATTCTGATTGTGCATTTGGACCTTAGTTTTACTCGTTTTCCGTTTGGCTTTATGACATAGTATTCACCTTTAGCTCCAGGTTTTCCACCGTATAATCCCCATGGTGGTATTTTTGTTCTTTCAGCAAGCACCGACAAGGTAGCCGAAGGAGCCAGCAGCATCCAACTTCTTTCCAAGCCTACTCCGCCCCTCCATTTTCCTGGGCCTCCACCGTCCTTTCGTAGTTCATACTCTAGAAAGCGTATTGGATAAATGGCTTCTATGGCTTCGATGGGCGTGTTCATTGTGTTTGTCATGTGGGAATGCACTGCATCCACCCCGTCAATTCCTTTTCTGCCCCCAAATCCCCCAGCTATTGTTTCATAAAAAGTCCAAGGTTTACCGTTTTCTGGGTTTATTCCGCCCACTGCAATGTTGTTCATTGTTCCTTGGCATGCTGCGCAAACCTTTTCTGGGAGTATTTGAGCAAAAGCCTTTAACAATACGTCTACATTCCGTTGAGAAGTTTCAACGTTGCCTCCAGCCACTGGTGCTGGCGGAGTTGGGTTCATCAGTGTACTTTTGGGCACGTGCACTTTTACTGGTCTGTAGCATCCCTCATTCATCGGTATAGAGGGGTCTGTTAAACATCTTAAAACATAGTATACTCCAGATAGGGTTACGCCTAAAACAGCGTTGACTGGACCATTTACCTGTTCGTCTGTTCCCGTATAGTCAATGAGTAGCTGGTTTTTCTTAACGGTTATTGTGACTTTTATTTTGACTTTTTTGTTGCTCGTTCCTGTGTTTTCAAGGTAGTCCTCTGCTGAGTAGCTTCCCTTCGGCATTTTACCTATTTCGATTCGCATTCGCTTCTCAGAATAATCCATAATTTCTTCCGTGGCTTTATGTAAGGTTTCTATGCCATATCTATCTACGAGTTCTAGAATGCGCCGTTTGCCGAGGAGGTTCGCAGCCATTTGCGCCCTTAAATCACCCAGTCTAATTTCCGGTGTTCTAATATTGCTCAGCAGTATACTTGCGATTTCCTTGTCGATAACATTCTTTTTAACGAACCTCACTGGCGGAACAATAATGCCCTCTTGGTAAATTTCAGTAGCGTCTCCAGCCATGCTTCCAGGAGCCTTTCCACCAACATCCGAATGATGGGCCTTGTTCGCTGAATATGCAATGATTTTTCCTTCATAGAAAATTGGACAGATGAGTGTTAAGTCTGGCAGATGGGTTCCACTGATGTATGGATCGTTGAATAGGATCATGTCACCGTCTTCAATTTTTCCCTTAAACTTTTCTAGACCTTTCTGAACTGCTAGTTGCATTGAACCCAAATGAACTGGAATGTGTTCTGCCTGGGCTGCTAAACGTTTTTTGTGGTCGAAGATTGTGCATGAAAAATCCATTCTCTCCTTGATGTTGGGAGAGTATGCCGAGTTTCGTAGGGCTATTCCCATTTCTTCCGTTGCGTAGGTCAAAGCTCCTTTTATGACTTCAACTGTTATTGGGTCTATTGGCAATTTTAATTCCCTCTATTTCTCAATGAGAGAATAATGTTTCCATATCTATCCACCGAAGCCATCCAATCTGGATAAACAACAGTTGTGGCGTCATATTGCTCAATTACTGCGGGACCGTTAATCACGTTTCCAATCTTCAATTTTTCCCTTCTATAAATGGGAGTTTCGTTGTAATCGTTATTCTGTTCGAAAAAGACTTTTCGTTTTGCAGTTATCGCTTCTTTTGGTGGTTTTTCCCGATGTAAAGGTTGTTCTTTAAGCTTGGGTTTTTCAATAAGGCCGACTGCGACGAGCTTGACATTTACTAATTCTACCAGTTCATCTTTCACTGCATAACCATAAATCGCCATATGCTTTTTGTGAAAGCTTTCCACTGCCTGTTTAAGAACTTCTTTGGTTAATGGCTTAGATGTTGGAATTGTCAATTCATAGCTTTGGCCAAAATATCTCAAATCCATCTGACGGATAAAACGCATATTCACTTTTGGGACATGCTGCTTTTCTAGCAATTTAGCTCCCTTAAGCTCCAGCCTTTGAAAAACGGCTTCAATCTTCTTTACGTTAACTTCATCCATTAACTTCATAACTGCCTTTATCAGGTTATTCCTAAAATCAGCAGCCAATAACCCATAAGCAGAAAACAAACCAGGATTATTGGGAACAATTATTTCTGTAATTTTTAGCTCTTCGGCCAATGCACAACCATGCATTGGTCCCGCCCCGCCAAAGCACATTAAAACGAAATCTCTCGGGTCGTGGCCGCGCTCCACGGATACAATTCTCAAGATTTTCGCCATGGCTGAATTCGCAATTTTGATAATTCCAGCCGCCGCTTCAGTCAATTCTAGCCGTATTTTTTCGCAAATCTCTTTTGAAATAGCTTTTTCCGAAAGTTCTGGATAAATTTTCATTTCGCCTCCAAGCACATATCTAGGATTAAGTCTTCCGAGCACCACGTTGGCGTCTGTTACAGTTGGTTGTTTTCCACCTTTACCATAACATGCTGGACCTGGTTCTGCTCCTGCACTGATGGGGCCCACTTGCAGCGCCTTACCTTCGTCCACCCAAGCGATTGTTCCTCCGCCGGCGCTGCATTCAGCCAAATCGATGAAGGGATGTCTTACTGGGTAGCCGCTTCCCTTCACTATTCTTCCGCTGTGGACTTTTCCAGCTACTTCATATTCGCTTACAACTTCTGGTGTTGCCTCTTTTATGGCTCCAGCTTTGGCTGTTGTTCCGCCCATGTCGAAGCTTAAGATGTTCCCGATCCCGAGAAGTTTTCCGTAAAAGGCTGAGGCTATGACCCCTGCTGCTGGACCAGACTCAACCATGCTTACGGGCTTTTTTGAAACAATACTTTTGGTGGCTATTCCCCCATCTGATTGCATTACGCAGAGCGGAGCCTTTACCCCTAACCTTCTGATTTTTCTTTGCAGATCATTGAGGTAGCTGGATACTATCGGCGTCAAAACCGCGTTAACGACTGCTGTGCTTGTCCGCTCATATTCCCTATATTCTGGTGCGATTTCCGAGGAAAGGGAAACATAAATCTTCGGCAGCGATTTCTTCAGCATTTCCCCGATTTCACGTTCGTGCTTTGGGTTTATATATGAGAAAAGTAGAGCAACCGCAACAGTTTTGATGTTTTCTCTTCCCAGTTGCTGCACCAAACTTTTAACTTGGGTCTTGTTGAGGGGTGTGAGGATTTCGCCTTTCGGTCCTATGCGTTCCTCAACTCCAAAGCGAAGTCTTCGCGGGATAAGTGTGCGCGGCTCTTGTATGAAAAGGTTGTAGAGTTCATGGCGGCGCTGCCTCCCAATTTCGATTATGTCACGAAAACCCTTTGTTGTTATAAGTGCTGTTTTGGGTAATTCCAAGTTTAGTTGGCCAAGCAAAGCGTTTGTAGCTATGGTTGTGGCATGAATGATAACTGATACTTCAGCGTCGCTGGTTTTTCTAAGAAATTCCCGAAATGTTCTGATGACGGCTTTTGCAGGCTCCCTTGGAGTTGAGGGCACCTTTATGTTTAAAATTTCTCCGCTTTCCTCATTTAGTGCAACTAAATCCGTGAATGTTCCACCAATGTCTATGCTTACTCGGTATTTTACCAACTGTCAACAAACCACGCAGAATCTTACGTTTTTAAGTATTTACACATATCTTCTAAGGCAGCGGATGGAACTGGCAAATCCTTCATTGTAAGCAAGCCCGCTGGCGCATTAATCACTTTTGGAATTAAGTTGACAACCATTGCAACGGTGCCTAGGTCACCATGCACGCAAGGTTGAATTTTCTGCTTAATGTTTGGAACACCTTGAATTGTTATAGAGTCGTATTCTTCTTCAGCGCCAATATATGCTTGAAAATCTAGAACTATGACTTCTGTATTTTTCATTACGCCTTTTGCCCTCTGTCTCAAACCTGATACTTCCCCAGCCATAACTTTTACGTCTTTACTTTTAACTGATTTTTTGGCGACTACTGGCTCAATGGGTTCAGCCACTATTTTGTCAAGTTTCCACGCTAGGGCATCGGCAATCATAGCGATAGACTGTTCAAGTCCCACATGCCCAGTAATCTGCTTATTTTCAATTTTTCGTTGGAATTCTCTAACCGTTAAGCCTGCACCTATCTTTTTTTGGAAGGGTAACCGCCTTGTGGCAGCATCCATAACTCTAATAACCTCAATTTTCTCTATTTTTTGGCAAACAGCAGTAAGCGTTATCACAAGCGTGTCCATCAGAAAACCCGGGTTTATGCCCGTGCCTAAAACCGTTACGCTGTGTTGTTTGGCGAGTGCATCAAGTTCCCCTGCGAGTTTAGGTTCAACGGAATATGGGTATGAGAGTTCTTCACATGTGGATACAACATTTACGCCGTGTTTAACGATTGATGCTATCTGTGGATATGTGTCTTTAAGAAAGGATGAAGTTGCATGGACAGCAATGTCCGCCTTCACTTTTGGGAGCACAAGGTTAACATCATCTGAAACTTTTACTCCTAGCTTTCTGTTCAAGCCTAAAATTTCGCCTAAGTCTTTGCCAACTTTATCTTCAGCTATATCAATTGCGCCAACGATTTTGACGCCTTCCTTTTGTAACAAATACTTTGCAATTAAATTGCCAACAGCGCCAACACCATACAAAAGAACTTTTATCTCTTCTATTTTCACCACTATCCTTTTCCTTTAATGTTGAATGTAGATTCACATGCAATTTGCTCTTTACTTTTTCTGGTTTCTAAAACAATTTCTGGTATAAAGGAACTAAAAAATGTCCAATGCTCTTGAGAGCACTTTTTCTCCTCTGTACTCTGGTAACAGAATTGGTGCTTTTCTATCAGTTGTTACGTCCGCTTCCTTAAGCATTTTTTCATACTTTGTTACGTGATTTAACGTTAGTTTACCGATTTTAGCGTTTTTAGCACGTTTTGCCGCGGTTACTCCTGCTATTCTTCCGAACACGCTGTAGTCAAGTATTGAATTTCCCATCAGTCTGTTCTTTCCATGTGTCCCGCCTGTTACTTCTCCTGCTGCGAGTAATCCTTGAACTGTTGTTTCCGCGTTTTCGTTTATTATTACACCGCCGTTTTGGAAGTGTAGGGTTGGAAATACCAGAATAGGGTCTTGGGTCATGTCAATGTCGAATCGTTTGTATTGCCTAAGCATGGCAGGGAGTTTCTTTACTATAGTTCCTTCACCGTGAAGTATGTCTATCATTGGCGAATCCAACCAAACACCTTTCATTCCGGTAGGCGTTTCTACCCCGTTGTTTCTTTCGTAGCACTCCCTGATTATTGCTGAGGCTTCTACATCTCTTGGTTCGCGTGGATAAACGAATTGTTCGCCGTTTTTGTTTACTGGTTGTGCTCCTAATCCTCGAACTTTTTCTGTAACAAGCAATCCTACTATTTGTTCCGGATATGCTGCACCTGTGGGGTGATATTGCACAGCGTCTAGATCTCTTAATTTTGCGCCTACGCGGTAAGCTAGAACGATTCCGTCGGCTGTTGCTCCATAATGGTTTGTGGTTGGAAATTCTTGTATGTGAAGCCTGCCGAATCCACCTGTAGTCAGTATTGTTGATTTCGCTTTTACAACGTAGTATTCTTGTGTTTCCATATTGTATAAGACGGCTCCAGCAACTTGTTTATGTTCGTCTGTAAGAAGTTCCACGGCGGAGGTGAACTCTAAAATCGGGATATTTTTGTTTAAAACTTCGTCTTTAAGATTCCTCACTATTTCTAAACCAGTATAGTCCCTTGCGGAATGCATTCTTTTTCTGCATGTTCCGCCTCCATGTATCGTAATCATTGTACCATCTGTTTCTCTATCATACATCACTCCAAGTTCTTCATGCCATTTTATTATTAGCGGAGCGTCTAACACTAGTCTTCTAGCAAGTTTCGGATCATTAGTGAAGTGTCCACCACCAATAACGTCAAGATAATGAAGCACCGGGCTGTCATTCGATTTGTCTGCGGCTTGTATGCCCCCTTGAGACATTATAGAATTGGAGTCTCCAAGCCTTAGTTTCTGTACAACAAGTATGTTTTCTGCATCTACCCCACTGTAATTCGCCCACAAAGCTGCAGTCATTCCCGCTCCGCCGCCACCGATGATGAGAACGTCAACGTCAAAATCTGCTTTTGATAGGTCTACATCTTCTGGTTTTATTAGCGGATGAGCTTCAAGTAAGTCCGCAACTTCATGAGGCATCAGATCTCCTTTATTAGGTCCAACTTTTACGGGTCTTTTTGCTTCTTTTTTGTAGTCTGGATGAAACTTGTGTAGTATTTCATCTCTTTCTTCAAGGCTCATATGTGGGAAAGTCTCTTTCAATCTTCCATCCCTAGTCTTCTCAACGGCTTCTATGGATTCACGCATATATTCGGGATATCCCCTTACAATTTTTATTTTACTCATTCTGGCTCAATCTCCCTTTTTTCGTACATTTCCTTGAGGTTATTCATACTTGTCTCCTTGAGTCTACGGATTTCCTCGTCAAACTTACCTGATTCTATTTCTTTTATTCTTTCTTCGACGTGTTTTGCTTTAGGCATAACATATTTGCCGTAAAGTCTTCTTGCAAGTAAAGCTACGTTGTAGGGTACGATTTCTGTGGGGCATCTCATTGCGCATAAGCCGCACATAATGCAGTCGAAGGAAAGTTCGGCAACTTCTTGGATGTCTCCTCGAATGGCTGCTTGAACATAATCCATAACTTCTAGGTCTTGTGGGCATGCCTTTGTGCAAGTGTTACAGCTAACACATTTTGCGATTTCTGGATAATACTCTAAAAACACGTTTACCGAAGGGCTTAACTCTTCTAGGTTGTAAATGGGTTTTTCTGCCGGTGTGAAAGGAATTTGGCTTGTATACATTCCGTCTTCAACGGTTTTTTGGCAAGCTAAAGCCATTCTTAACTTGTAGTCTCCCTTCACTCTGTAAACTGTGGCGCATCCTCCGCAGAAGCCTCCTCGACATCCGCAACCTCTTATAAACCTGTAACCTGCATATTCCATGGCTTTCATGATTGTTAGGCCTGCTGGAACCTTATACTCCCGCCCCATGATGTAAATTCGAACAATCTCTTCTTTTTTTTCTTTTTTCTGTTTGATTTCCATAGTCGTTCACACCAGACTTAAATAATCATGAAAGGGAAATAGCACTTATCTCAGCCTTCTAATAAAGATTTTTAGCTTTAAGCAACGGTCTAGGATCAACATGGTGTAATTCAAGGTCAACACCATAAAACTGTTTATCCAACTCAAAAGCGATTGCCATAAGCTGTGTATAATACATGACTGGTATTTCTTTTAGGTCTCTATGGAGTTCTCTCGCCTCTTTCTGTCTGAAATCCAAATTAAAAGTGCATAACGGGCAACAAGTGACAACAACCTCTGCTCCATTTCTTATAGGGTAGATAAGGTTATCATATGTTAGCTTTGCAACTATGTCTTTTCTGTCGATCGTGTGATAGCTGCCGCAGCATTGCGTCCTATTCGGGTTGTTAATAATCTCTGCGCCTAAAGCTTCCAAGATGTTTTCTAGAATCGTTGGGTTTTCCGGGTCGTCTATGCCTATTTCTCTCGGTCTGATAACGAGGCAGCCGTAGTATGGTGCTACTTTCAATCCTTTTAGGGGTTTTTTAACTTCTTTAGCTATTTTTTCATATCCTATAATGTCTCTTAGTACTTCTAGAAAGTCGAGGGCTTTTATTCCGCCTTTATAGCCTTGTTTAACTCCACCGACGAATTCCTTTTCCCTTTCAAAGAAAGTGTTTATTTTTCCCAGTTTTTCCTCGTCTTTCACAAATAGGCTAGCCTCTTTAAGTGTGTGAAAACACATGGAACAGAATGTGACGACGCGATTTTCATTTTGTACAACTCCACTATCATTCATTTCTTGCACATGAATAAGATTTCTTATGGGAGCTAAGTGCCGCATCAAATCATCAGTGGCTAGAGATGGGAAAACTCCGCAGCAGTTCCATTTCGGCAGTTCAACAAGCTCTACCCCTAGTTTTTCAGCAACTGCTATGCCTGAAATCGCGTAGTTTCTGGCTGTTGTTTGCACAGCGCAGCCTGGATAATACGGTAATCTAATCACTTGTCGCACCTTCTAGGATGTTGTTTTACGGAAGTTACTAACCAAGGCAATCGGCGGAAATATTTTTAATTCTTCTTTCGGGATTTTGCTTAGTGCAATCTTATCTTGATCTCTTCGCAGTCTTATCTGTCTTAAGGCTTCCATGATTTTTGTTATGTTGATTTTTCTTGGGCATCTTGCTTGGCAGGTAAAGCATGTACTGCAAATCCAAAAAGTGTTTGACTCAAAAATTTTTTCAACTTCGCCTATTTGGACAAGCCTAATAACTTGTGTCGGCGATAAGTCCATGGCGTATCTTACCGGGCATGAGCCGCTGCATAAACCGCATTGGTAGCATGAAAGCACATCTTCGCCGCTTATGCTTTTGACTTTCTCAGCGAGGTCCATTAGACGCCCTTCCCAGCGTTTAGGAAACTGAACACTCTATCATTTTAAACTTATCCTTCAAAAAGCTAGGTTTTTATAAAAAGGTTATATAACACGGATTGAATCAACATTTTCTACTGTCAGTGGATGTGAAAGCGTTTGGAAACTGCCGTGCGCATTGGCGTTTACATCTGCCATTGTGGAGGCAACATCAGCGACACGGTGAACGTTGAAAAAGTTAAAGAAACGATTTCAAGGCTTAAAGGTGTAAAAATTGTTGAAACGGTTGATTATCTTTGCAGCACTCAGGGGCAAAACACGATTAAAAGCGGAATAAAAGAGTATGGAATCAACCGTGTTGTTATTGCCTCTTGTTCTCCACAATTACATCTGGAAACTTTTAGAAGGGCTGTTTCAGAAGCTGGTTTAAACCTGTACCTTCTTGAAATGGCAAATATACGCGAACATTGTAGTTGGGTTCATGAAAATATAGATGAAGCCACAACTAAAGCCATAGACATTATACGGGGGGCGATCAACCGAGCAAAGTATCTAGAGGAACTGCACCCCATCAGAACTAAGGTGAAAAGAGAAGTTTTGGTCATTGGAGGCGGCATTACTGGAATTCAAGCAGCCCTCGAAATGGCGAATAAGGGCTACCAAGTTCACTTGGTGGAGCGCAATCCATGTATAGGCGGGCATATGGCTCAACTGAGCGAAACCTTTCCAACCCTTGATTGTTCCTACTGCATTTTGGCGCCTAGAATGGTAAGTGCATCACAGCATCCAAAAATAAAAATCTACACGATGGCTGAGCCCATAGCTTTGAAGGGGGTTCCAGGAGACTATGTTGTCTCGATAAAAGTGAAACCACGATATGTGGAGATTGACAAGTGCACAGGTTGCGATGAATGCACAAAGGTATGCCCAGTCGAGGTCCCAGACGAGTTTAACATGGGTTTGACATGGCGTAAAGCCATTTACATACCGTTCCCTCAAGGCGTTCCCAGAGCCTACGTATTAGACATTGACAATTGTCTGGGATTAGCACCTATTGCGTGCGGCAAATGCATCGAAGTTTGTGATCCAGAAGCCATAAACTATGACATGCAGCCCGAAGAAATTGAACTTAACGTAGGTGCGATAATTATTGCTACCGGATACGACCAGATAAGCCCAAACAATTTTGGCGAATACTCTTATGAAATGCATCCAGACATCATTACTAATCTGCAGTTTGAACGTGTAATGCATCTTGGATTCCACAAACCATCTGACGGAAAACTCCCCAGAAAAGTTGCTTTCATTTTATGCGTGGGAAGCCGCGCTCTTCAAGAAAGGGCAAAAGAATACTGTTGCAAAATAGGATGTATGGTAGCTATTAAACAGGCTATCATGCTTAAGAAGGCTATACCAGACGTGGAGCCATGGATTTTCTATCAGGATGTAAGGGCGGATGGCAAGGGCTATGAAGAGTTCTATGCTAGAGCTAGAGAACAAGGTGTAAGATTTGTCAGAGGCTTAGCGGCTAAGGTTTTGCCAGCAAATGATGGGTTGATTGTTAGAGCTGAGGACACGATTGCTGGAGCACCTGTTGAAGAAAAATTCGATATGGTAGTTCTTAGCATGGGCATCACTCCAAGACCATATGCAGGAGAGCTGTCAAAAATCTTCGGCTTACACACCGGACCAGACGGCTTCTTCATGGAAAGACACTACAAACTCAACCCCGTGGACAGCGCCAAAGAAGGAATTTTCGTGTGCGGTTGTGCTCTGGGACCAAAGGATATTCGGGAATCTGTTGAAGAGGGTATGGCTGCGGCTTCCAGAGCCGCAACTTTCATAGGATTAGGCGAACTTGCCACATCACCAGAAGTACCCATAATAGACCGTGGAAAATGCGACCTCTGCGGCGAGTGTGCTGCCATTTGCCCAACAGCCGCCATAACAATAACAGATTCATCGATAACCGTTACTCCGGTGGCTTGCATAAACTGTGGGGCGTGCGTTCCAGTATGTCCAAGAGGAGCAGTAGACCAGAGCAACTTTACAGAGAAGCAGCTGATTGCACAAATCCGAGGTGTCAGCGCTGAGGAAATGAAGGAACCGAAGATAATTGCATTCATTGAACGTAAAACAGCTTATTCCTCGCTTGATTTGGCTGGAACAAGAAGGTTGGGGTATGTAGCAAATATCAGACCAATAACTGTGCCAAGCTGTATGCGAATAGGCATGAAACACTTGATAAACGCTTTTGCCTATGGAGCTGACGGTGTGATGTTTGTTGAGGGAGATGACAGTCCTTTCGCTGGTGAAAAACTGTTAAAGCATGTGAATAAACTCAAGAGAGCGCTGCAAGAGTATGGCATCTCACCTCTCCGTCTCCAGTCAATGACCACAACTATACCGCAGTATGACAAGACCGTGAAACTTTTCGAAACCGTTAGCTCTAGAATTACACGTCTAGGTAAAATAACGGCAGAAGAACGTGGTAAGATGAAAGAGAAAATGGAAGCTGAACCATGAGCTAGTAACCCCATACGTAGAAACCTTTACGTTTGTAAACCTTTATATCTTTGATGCTTCTCTATCCCAAAAGAATAACCTCAAACCAGCCGAGATGAAAACATGGGTGTAAGCAGACTAGCAGCACCTGTCGTAAAGAGAAAAAAACTTGCAGAAGTTGAATGGAACGTTATTGAAGATTTTTGCAAAGGTTGCAACTTCTGCATAGAATTTTGCCCAGTTAACGCCTTAGAAGAATCGGAAAAACTAAACGCAAAGGGAGTGCACCCGCCGAAGCTGAAAAGTGAAGATTTATGCATTGGCTGCGGTCTCTGCGAAAGAATATGCCCAGAGTTTGCAATATACTTGGAGAAAAAGGAAAGCAAAGGTGAGAAATAGCGATGACCATGCATAGAGACGTATTAACCGGAAAATATCTAATGCAAGGAGACATCGCATGTGCAGAAGGTGCAATAGCTGCTGGATGCAGATTTTTTGCGGGATATCCAATCACACCAGCAACAGAAATAGCTGAAAGAATGGCAAGAAG
>DAOUSM010000090.1 GCA_030627225.1 Candidatus Bathyarchaeota archaeon
CATAGGTCTAAAAGAAGAGAGATAGAAGGCGAATGGCGGAAACTAAGCTCAGAAATGGTTGAGGAAGGCGGTTCCCAAGTATTAAAGGTTCAGATAAAAATCGGAGAATTAAAATCGAAAATAACGGAATTAACAACCAAAATAAGCTCTGGAAAGGCAAGCTTTGAGGGTTTAAAGCGTGTTAGGGAAAATAACTTTCAGCAATACCAGTCCATTCGAAAGGAAATCCGTGAAAACCGTCTAAAAATCAAGCGGTTGAGACGCACATATGAGCGCATCTCAAATGAGATTGCCGCAAAACAAGCTGAGCATGATGCCGTCGCAGAGGAAGCAGCTCAACTTTGGGAAAGCCTTGGAGAAAACAGCAGAAAGATTCGTGAAATCGAGCAGCAACTTGACAAACACTACAAGAGACTTACATATTTAAAGTCTGAATATGCGAAAAGCCAGACAGCCATCAAAATCCGTGCAAGAAGACTTAATGACCTAACGGAACGCAGAGAAAGATTTGCAGCATCACTTAGTGAGTTAGAAAAATCCTTAGCTGAGCTGGAAAAAGTGCAAAAGGAACAGAAGACTCAGCTGAAAAACATGGAGCGGATGCTTGAACGAAGAATTGCACAGAAAGAAGCCGTAGAGGGGGAAATAGCTGAGGCTGGAAAAATAGCTGAATCAGCACGAGAGGCTGTTGTAGAGTTTGTGACGCAGAGAGAACTTGCAGAAACCGTAGCGGCTGAGGAGAAAGCTCTAAGAAGCATAGAGGAACTAGGTGAATTAGGGGTTATCCAAGGCGTATATGGCAGATTACGCAGCCTAATCAAGGTTGATGAGGCTTATAAACGGGCAATAGAAGCTGCAGCAGCAGGATGGCTTGACGCGGTGGTTGTAAAGGATTTTGACGCAGCTTTCACATGCACAGAAACGTTGAGAAGAATGAAGCTTGGAAGAATCAAAATAATTCCGCTTCAAGTAGTCTCAAACCCTAAACCTTTAAAAATTCCGGAAAAGGAAGGAGTTAACGGGGCAGCCCCATTCTTTATAAAATGCGCAAAACGGTATGAGCCGGCAGTTCATTTCGTTTTTGGCGACACGTTGATAGTTTCGGATGACAAGACCGCTTTCGCCTTATCCGGCAAAGGTTACCGCGCAGCCACAGTTAACGGAGACATCTACGAGATAGGTGGCGCCCTTGAAAGTGGCTACTATCGCACCCCAATAGACTTTTCCGCCATTATCCCAAGCGAAGCAGCCATAAAAAGTTTAGACGAAGCCGTCAGAGCCCTCCAGCAGCATCTCTTAAGAAGAAACAGTGACTTAACGTCTTTTGAAGAGGAAATCGACAGAACTCGCGTTGAAATTGCCCGTTTGACAGATGCTATAACAACCCTTGACAGAGAAATAGCCAGAGTTAAAAGAAGCGGTAAAAGAACAAAAGCCAATATCAAACGAATAAACAATCGTATTACGCGTTTCGAGAAGGAAGTTGAAAACGAAAAAGCACGAATGTGGCTTCATAGAGCTGAAAGAAGCACCATTCAAAAGGAAATGCGAAGGCTTCAAAATGAACTGGCCACTTTAAGACGGAAAACAGACCCCACACACATCCAAGAAATGGAGATTAAAAGGGAGAAATTGACGGAGGAAATAATCACTTTAAGGCAGAAACTCGGCACCATTCATACCGAAATTTCAACACTTCAATCACAATTCGACAACGTTTTAAGGGTTGGATATAAAAACGCCAAAATTCAACTCGCAAAAGTTGAACAACAACTAAGAAAAGTTGAGAAGGAAGTAGAGGCTGCATTGCAGGAGAGAGAATCACTAAAGCAGGAGCTATCTGAATTGGAGAAAAGCCGCATTGAACTCTCCCGGACTGTTTTGTCAGCAAGGGAAGAAACCAAAAAATTCACAGCCCAAATAGATGACATAGACAAGGAACTCCGCAAGCTTGACTTGGAATATGAGCAGGCTGACCGCTTGCTAAACCAGCTTCAGCTAAACGTTCAAACATCATTGCTGCAGCTTGATCAACATAAAATCCAGCTTAGACAATTCGGTTACGAACAACCATTGGAGGTAACGCTGAAACAGGTTGAAGAAGCCGAAACATCCATGAGGATGATGCAGTTTGAACTAGAAAGGATTGGTGCAGTAAACCAGCTTGCCCTATCTCACTATGCAGAACAAATTTCACGCTACAAAGAACTTTCACTAAGAATGAATGAGCTTGAAAGAGAAAAACGAGCAATCCTACAGTTTATGGATGAAGTTGAAAGCAAAAAACGCAAGGTCTTCATGGAAGCCTTTGAGAAAATCAACCGAAACTTGCAGAAATACTTCTCAAAGCTCACTGGAGGTGGAAACGCTGCATTGAAGCTTGAAAAGCCTGATGAACCATTCTCAGGTGGCATTGACATGCTTGTCCAATTTCTCCATAAGCCTTCAATAGTTGTGAGCGGAGCCAGCGGTGGTGAACGTTCAGTTGCAGCGGTTGCCTTCATTTTCGCTTTGCAAGAATTTACCCCTGCATCCTTCTACGTCCTTGACGAGATAGATGCGCATTTAGACGCTTTCCACGTTTCAAAACTCGCCGACCTTCTCTTAGAAGAGTCAGAAAAAACCCAGTTCATAGTCATTACGTTAAAGCCTGAGATGGTGAATAAGGCGCAGAAAGTTTACGGGGTTTATGAGCGAAACGGAGTTTCAAACGTTATCTCAGCGAAATTCCTAGAGGTGCCAAGTTAATGGCTGCGACCGTTAAAAAGCCGTTTTATTTACGTCCTCCATGGAACGTTCTCTTCGAGTTTCGCAAACTTGAAAAGCTTACACCCTGGAACATTAACATTGCGTATTTGCTTACAACATTTCTTGAGGAAATGGAAAAAACTGGGCAGATAGACTTTAGGGCTTCAGGCGTAGCCCTTGACTCTTCAGCCCTCATATACCTGATGAAGTCGAAGCTTCTGTTAAAACTTGAAGAGCCCCCGCCACCACTGAAAGCTCCACAAGACTTTCTTCCACCACCTTTGTTTCTGCCGCTGAGACACGAATTAACCTCAACAACCATCCGGCATCTGCTAGAAGTTTTAGATGACGTTTTAAAGGGTGAGAAACTCATCCGTCCAGAAAAAACCATTCCAGAACCCATCCTTCCAACTCCATCAGAGATTCTGCCTCAACTAGACATATACCTGATGGAAATTGAACGGCAGATGGAAAAACTCTATGCCTCTCTCTCGCAGAGGGTGAAAGGCACAGGAATAATAGAGTTTTCAACCTTGGTAAAGTATAAGGGACGGCTGGAAGCCATCCGCACATTCATTCTCCTACTGTTTTTGGCACAAGATGGGAGAGTAAACCTATGGCAAGATGAAGAATCCGAAGAGATATACGTAATCGTTGGAGATTTAGACATTGCAGAGTATAGAAAAGCAAGCACTTAAGCTTGATGAGACTTCCCAGCGGAAACAAGTTGTGGAGAAAACTCAACGGGAGCTAGCCCTAGTGGAGGCTGCATTATATGTGGCGGGTCGCCCATTAGACCTTAAAGAATTATGTTCAGTTTTGAAAACCCGTTCAAAAAACAAGACTAGAAAACTTGCAAAAATGCTTATGCAAGAATACGCAAATAGAAATACGGCCCTTGAAATTTTAGAGTTAAAGGATGAAAGATACGTTTTGCAGTTAAAGGCTGAGTTCACGCCTCATGTTAGAAAACTCGTTAAGAGGCCGCTGCTTTCCACAGGTCCCTTAAAAACGCTTGCCTACATAGCTTATAGACAGCCAGTTTCCCAAAAAAGGGTTGTTGAAGTGCGGGGGCA
Source organism: Candidatus Bathyarchaeota archaeon (assembly GCA_030627225.1). Classification (GTDB taxonomy): domain Archaea; phylum Thermoproteota; class Bathyarchaeia; order Bathyarchaeales; family Bathycorpusculaceae; genus DAOUSM01. Next base: position 3,825 of record DAOUSM010000090.1, read on the forward strand.
TCATGTCTACGGCCACATTAAACTGCTGAGGGAAATGGGGTTAGTTGTTGGTGAAAGAAGAGGGCGTTCAACAATTCTGAGAACAACAGAGTATTTCGCTGACTACTTTGGCTTAAGCCATGACCTCCCAACAATGAAAAAACAGTTAAAGAAAGTTTTCCAACGAGAAATGACAACTGAAGAAAAGTGAAAAACGTCTAGGGCAAGATGGATAGGTTTATATGTTGAATAGCGGATGATAGTGAACACTCGAGTTTAGCAACTAAAGGAGAAGTGAAAATTGTCGGTTTGGCACGGCGACCTGCACAAGAAAAAACCTTCAGGAGGCAGAAAAAGAACCTACCGAACAAAAAGGAAATTTGAGCAAGGTTCGTTTGCAGCAGAAACTATTATGGGCGAGCCGAAAAGGAAAGTTGAATGTGGAAGAGGCGGAAACATAAAAATCAAAATTTTAAAGGACAAATACGTGTGCGTAACCGACCCGAAAAGTGGGAAAACAGAGAAAGTCGAGATTCTACGTGTCGTTAAGAATCCGGCAAATGTTGATTACGACCGCAGAGGCGTAATAAC
>DAOUSM010000056.1 GCA_030627225.1 Candidatus Bathyarchaeota archaeon
CGCATTTTTCCAAATTGATTTTCCTCGTTTGTTATTATGAAATTCATAACTTCGGTGAAGCCTAACCCTATCATTATTTGTCTAACAGTGTTTGCAAGCCTTGTTGACTCATGAAGGCTGCCCGTTGTCACTGCTTTGGGCTTTGTTGGTTTAAGCCTGTAATAACCGTAACCAATGGCAACCTCTTCAACTAAGTCGACCTCGTGTAAAATGTCGATTCGATAGGCTGGAACGTCCACTTCAACCGTTCCATCTTTGGCTTTTCTAGCATCCAACCTGCATTTCTTCAGACATTCAATAATTTTGTTTTCTGGAAGCCTAAGACCCAGCAACTCGTTGGCATAAGCTTGCCGCAGCCTCATCCTTTGTGGAGCTAAATCTGGAGAAACAATCGTTCTATCTGGATAATTCACCTGAACCGATTCTATTATACCACCCATGTCTGCAAGAGCCGTAGCAAGAACATTCAGAGCCTGTTCAACAGCATTAAAATCTGGTCCCGTTACGTCTAGGAAGAAGTTTCCTGTTTCAGCGTCTACCCGTGTTAATTCACCGTTTATTATCGGAGGCATCGAAAGAACGTTTCCGTCAGCATCTATCAACAGTGGATATTTCGGAGCCCAGTCAACCAAGTGTTTGTACGCCATCCCTTTTTCATGTTTCTGAAGGATTTCTCGCAGCGTCATCTCCTCTGTTTTGCCCAGAGGAACAAACTTCGCTTTGTCTGGGTCGGCAGCTAAATAGGTGAAGGGTGGCTTAACACTATCTAAGTTGTGCACGCCTATTGAGGCTTTTCTACGGTCTCTGCCAACACCCCAGTGCAAGTCCTCCTGAATCTCCATAATCTCTCGAACAGAATCCTCATCTAACTTTATGTTTCTAATAACAGCGCTTAGCATGTAAGGACGAACTTTCTGAACAGACTTGTCAACGTTTAAAATGATGTTACCTTTGTGCACTTTATATTTTGGTAAACCTGTTTTCCACTCCATTAATCCCTGAATGGCTCTCGCTATACCGGCATAGCTTGAAAAGTCAACGCGGTTCGGGTTAAACTCAACCTTCACGTAATCTGCGCCTACTTCTTCTAAGTCAACACCTATCCATGGAAGCCATTTAGCCATCTCATCAACTGTCAGTGAACGCCCAACAAACCTTGAAAATCTATCCCTATACAAAGTTATTGCTGGCATACTGGAGTCCTCCTAATCCAGCCTAAATCGTTCTTATACAAGAATCGAATGTCATCAACGCCAAGTTTCAGCATGACTAAACGTTCTAGCCCACCGCCCCATGCTAAGACAGGATATTTTATGCCCAATGGAGCTAGCACTTCAGGGCGGAAAATTCCCATCCCACAGAGTTCAAACCATTTTTTAAGTTCCGGAATGTAAACAGTGGATTGAGCTGAAGGTTCCGTGTATGGAAAGTAGCTCGGCCAAAACCGCACTTTTTTCAATCCAAGCCTTAGATAAAACTCCTTTAATGTTCCAATAAGGTCGCGCAATGTTACATTTTTGTCCATAATTATTCCTTCAAAGTTATGGAATTCAGCCAAGCTTTTGTAATCCATTTTTTCATTGCGATAAACACGGTCAACAGAGAACACTTTTACTGGCGGCTTTTGATGTTCAGCTAAATATCGAATGGTCGTCGCCGTTGTATGCGTTCGCAGAATGAGTCTTCTCGCTTCTTCAGGACTCCAGGAATATCGCCAGCCCCTTGAACCGGTTATCCAACCATTCTCATGCGTCTTTGCAACCTTACCCACTATAGACTTTCTAGGCAGTTTTCCAGCCTTCGGATATCCCAAATAGAAAGTATCATGCATTTCCCTTGCTGGATGGTCTTGAGGCTGGAATAAAGCATCGAAATTCCAGAAAGCGGTTTCAACTATTGGACCTCGAATCTCTGTGAAACCCATCTCTGTGAAAATTTCCTTTACCCTCTGAATTATTTGCTGAACCGGATGCAGTTTTGCAGGATAGACTATTGGGCCGGGTGCTGTTACATCAAATTTTGTAAGTTTCACCTTTCGCCATTTTCCAGTTATGATAAGTTCTGGCGTGAGCTGTGTTATTTCTTCGGTAACTCTAACACCCTTTTTTACTGCCACCCAGCCAGCTTCTGTTATTTCGATTATTCTTTTTGTCTTCTCCCCAATTTCCAAGAGCTTTCTTCTTTTCAAAGTTTGGACTGCAGACTGCAATTCAAGACTTAAATCTTCTGCAATTACCTGCCCCTTTCTGTCCAAAAGCTTTAGTAATTTTTCGTCGGCTCCTTCCTTTTCTGGTCTTTCTAATAGTTGTAACATGTTTGTTTTCGTGTCAAGCGTCGCCCAGTTTTTCTTCCGAACCCATCCCAACGCTATTGGCACAAAATTTTTCTCTAACTTGGCTTTTTCAACTGTTTTTTCGAGGGGTGCTTTTCCGCCTAACTTTGTTAAAGCGTTTATTAAGCGTCTTTCTGGTAAACCCCTTTTCGCGTGGAGTCTTCCTTCTTCGTTAAGCTTTACAATTGTCTGTTTCTCTTCGTGGATTTTCACAAGTTTTCTTTCTTGCAGTGTTAATGCTGCACGCATTATCGCAGCATCAGTCAATTTGCTCTCGGTTATTATTTGCTCTACTGATGCTTTTCCGCCCAGTCTTTCTATGGCTAAAAGAGTTTTGCGTTCATGTCTTCTAAGCTCAATCATAGCGTTTCCCTTCTTGGATTGAACAAACTAAGTTTGGTAATGTAGTTGTTCTAGTTTTAATAAAAGTATGCATGTTCTTTGGTGGCTTTTGTTCAGAAAATGTTTGCGTTTTTAAGTAAATTGGCGAGGCATCACTTCACCACAATAATGAAATACATAAGAGTTATTTATTGTTTATTTCACTCCTTGCTATTCTACTTGGAGAATTTCCCGCGCCTTATCAATAAATTTCATCTTTTCCCGCTGGTGTTCCATCACAAATTTTAATACAGCGTCAATTGTTTGCTTTTTATGTTCTCCACACAGTAGTTTTCCAGTTTTGCAGTCATTGTAAGCCTTTATGATTTCGTTGTCATCTTCCACGAAATGGAAGAGGCAGATTTCATACACTGGGCAGATTTCTGGAACTCCGCCGAGTTCACGTTGCTCTTTAATAGTTGCTCTTCCACCGGTAAAGGCGTTAGATATTCGCTCTGCTATTGTTTCTGGCTTGTCGTGTAAAGTGAAATAGTTCATTTGCCGCTTGCTCATTTTTGGAGAACCATCTAAGCCTTTCATAAGCTTGTGGTAGGTTGAGGATGGAAGGATAAAATTGTATTTTCGATGGAATATTTGGGCAAGATCTCTTGTGAAGCGAATATGTGGATCTTGGTCAACACCCACGGGAATCACAGTGGGCTTAGGTCCGCCGAAGTCTTCTAGCTGAGGTAAGAGAATGTCTCCGGCTTGTATCAAAGCTGACAAGTATAGACCTATATGGCGTTCACCGTAAATTGCCTTCATAGTAGCCAATGTTACGGCTCTTCCAAAGATTATCGCTAGGTCCTTAACTCTAATTTCTTTAGATTGCCGATAAATGTATGCTCGTTTAGGGTCCAGTCCGAGTGCAAGCAAGTCTGCAACGTTGTCTGCAGCTATTTTTTCGCTTTTCTTGAATGGAATTTTGTTATCTTCGTAAGCTTCTATATCGGCAATACAGTAGAATGTCTGAGCGCCTTGCTGCTGAAAATAGATTATTTCTTTTGCAGTCATTAAAGTACCCAAATGAAATTCACCTGTGGGCTTTATACCACTTAAAACAGCGAACTCTTCACGTTTTCGCATGGCACCTGATATCCTATCAAAGTCTCGGTGCCCAAAAACTATTCCACGTCTCATGTATAAAGATGGATTCGGCACCATCGATAGGAAGGGTTTAAACGGTTCAATTCCAAATTCCATGTACAATCGTTCATAATCTGCGACTACACTTGTTCCGAACGGGTCGAGCACCGTTTTTTTGTTAGAATCTGGCAACAAACACTTCTCCTCCATTTATGTTAAAGAGGCATATAAGTTCAAGAAGGTTTTTAAATTTGAGTGTGTAAGCTACAAAAACGAGAAGAATTTTAACGAGAGTTAACACCAGTCCAACGCATTCCCCAACAAAAATGGTAAGTAGTAATGTTTAAACTTTTTGGAAAGCTATTTTAAGCAGTCTTCAAATTGAAAATTTATCTTGGAGGATTAGTTATGGATTCTGAAAAGGCAAAAATCAATGGTTCATCTTCATATAGGCTTCTTCATCCAATGCATACGGTGCTTGTTTCATGCGTCGGCAAAACCGGAAAACCAAACATCATAACTTTAGCATGGGCTATGCCCACATCAATTAATCCGCCGCTGGTTGCCGTAAGCATTGCACCTAGAAGGTACTCTCATACTCTTATTGAGGAGACAAAAGAGTTTGTGGTGAACATTCCAACAATGGACGTGCTAAAGGAGACGCTTTTCTGCGGTAGGGTAAGCGGCAGAGAACACGACAAGTTTAAAGAAACTGGTTTAACGCCTTTGCCCGCTAAAAAGGTGAAACCACCAATAATAAAGGAATGTGTAGCCCATTTAGAATGCAAGCTTCATAACCAATTTACAACGGGCGACCACACAATATTTGTTGGCGAAATAGTTGAAGCCTACGCGGACAAGGATGCTTCTACAGAAGGTTACAATTTAGAAAAAGCAAAGACGATTTTCCACTTAGGCGGAAACGAGTTCGCAACCCTTGAACCTAAAATTTTCACGCCTAAACTTTAAAATGCTTACATAAGCTAAAACTAGTAGCTTTCTCGTCTGCCGATTGCGCCAAACCCGTAAAAGTCTTGTAATGCTTTGGAATAACCATATCCGTCTCAGTATTTCCGAGGCTTTTATTGGTGATGTTGGATTTCCATCAAGCCACGGGTCAACAAAAGCGATTCTATTTGCAACTTCAACTTTGAACGCTGCATGCTCCTTTAATGTAAACCTTTTAAATCATAACATGGTTAGCGTTAATAAAAACAAGTGACATTAATGAACGGTTATGACGAGGAAGCCATTGAAAAGTTTCGGCTGTCTGGAAAAATTCTTCGTGAGACACGCGAAGAAATAAAACATTTTGTTCGCGAAGGAATGCCAATAATTAAAATCTGTGAAAAAGCTGAGGGACTTATACGGGAAAAGGGTGGAAGACCAGCGTTTCCATGTAACGTCTCAATAAACGAAATAGCAGCGCATTACACATCTCCCCCAAACGACAAGAGAAGAATTCCGGAGAAATCGATAGTTAAAGTGGATATTGGTGTCCACGTTGACGGCTACGTAACTGACACGGCAATCACCATATGCTTTAACCCAGAATACGTAAGCCTTGTGGAAGCAGCTGAACAGGCTCTGAAAACAGCCGTAAACAACATCCATCCGGGAATGCCCACGTCAAAATTAGGAGCAATTATCGAAAAAACCATAAAATCTCGTGGGTTCAAACCGATTTCGAATTTGACAGGGCATCAGGTTGGGCGTTATCTTGTGCACGCTGGTACTTCCCTACCTAATGTCTCACATTTATCTTTTACAAAAATTAAGCTCGGTGAAGTCTATGCCATTGAGCCTTTCGTAACTCTTCTCAAAGCCGTAGGCAAGGTTGAAAACGGCGAAGAAGTCACAATTTTCCGTTTTCTCAAGCACAAGTCTCTGAAAAACCCGTATGCGAAACAACTCCTCAAATACATTGAGGAAAACTTTAGAACTCTACCTTTTGCTGAACGTTGGTTGCTAGGTGCAGTGCCGAAAGAACATTATCGGGAAGCCTTCCGTGAACTCTTATCTTCAAAAGCTATTATGGGTTATCCCATATTCATCGAAGCCAGCGGAAAACCAGTTGCTCAGGCTGAACACACCGTTTTCATAGTCGAAGATGGATGTATTGTCCTAACCTAGAAAGGGAACAGTTCTCTTTTTCTTTCTTTAACTTCTCTGTAGATTGCTGTTATTAACATGTTCTCGTTGCATTTTTGACAAGGTTCAGTTTCCTTGAAGATATAATCGCCACGCTGGAACTCCCTAATGTTTTTGAAGCCGCATTTTCTGCATTCAATGGTGGTTGTTATTGACGGAGCTTCGATTCTTAAACGTAACATTCGCTTCCTTGTTTGGAACAGCACGTATGTGGACAGGGCTGCACCTAAAAATCCTATGAGCAATAAGTATCCAGCAGTTAATTCTTGGCCGGGGGTGTAATAAGCCTCGATGGCTAGGACGAGGGCTGTCAGGGACAGTGCCAAAGTTATGAATATTATCATCAACACGAATGAAGAAATTTTAGTTGTTGCGGATGATGAAGCTTTACCCATTTCACTCACCTCTATGGACTAATACCAATTGTGTTGCCTGCTCCAGCAATTATCACCTTGTC
>DAOUSM010000147.1 GCA_030627225.1 Candidatus Bathyarchaeota archaeon
GTTAGACAAATAATGATAGGGTTAGGCTTCACCGAAGTTATGAATTTCATAATAACAAACGAGGAAATTCAATACAAAAAAATGCGGAGAAAATTGGAGAAAACAGCTAAGATAGGAAATCCGATTTCTTCGGAATACAACATAGCTAGGACAAGCCTGCTGCCATCCTTAATGAAAAATCTAATGGACAACAGACATGAAAGTTTCCCTCAAAAACTCTTCGAGGTCTCAGACATCATAAGGGTTAATGAAAAAACCGAATGCCGATGTGAGAGATGCTTACATGTAGCAGGAGTTTCATCCCATTCAACCGCCAATTTCACGGAAACAAAATCCGTAGTAGAAGCATTACTATCAAGTATAGGCTTATCCAAATGGAAAATCAAACCTACAAACAATCCAAGCTTCATAAAAGGAAGAGCCGCAACCATACACACACGAAACAAAAATATCGGTGTTTTAGGCGAAATCCATCCAGAAGTTCTCAACAGCTTCGAATTGGAAAATCCCGTCACCGCCTTCGAAATAAACCTTGAAGACCTGTTGGCTAAATAAATTAGGAAAACTTAATTTCAACAAAACCAATATTGTTAAATGGCGATGACCCTGGGAGCTTTTCAATCCCACCGAAACTCTCCTTTATGGAGAGACTCATGCCGACGGACCCAACGGAAGAGGCAAGCGTTAGGCTTGCTGCTTGTGATGGCGGGTTTACCCAAACATGGGACACGGTGGGCGCGGGCGAAAAAATCCCACGCCGAGAGAGCTTAACCTAGGGGAGCGTATGGCTCCACAGTGAAGTTAAGTGATAGGTTCCGTGGGAAACAAAAACGCCCGCGAAACAACTTTTAAGTTAAGGCGTCTCATGCAAAATTTAACTTCTGCACACTCCCCTTTTTCTGTTTGTGCTTCACTTTCACGCTTCCATGAAACTTCCAAAAATTAGAAGTCATATTTTTCGTCAGCTAGTAGGAGTAGCTATAAGCAATGTATAATTGCCAAGGTGGAGAAAATCAATGAAATGTTCGCTAATAACGAACATTTAAATGCAGCAACGAACAGGACTCTTTATACTTAACGAGCATTCAGATTTTCTTCTATTTTTCAGGCTTAACATAGTCGTTGGTGCTGTTGGCGTTAAATTATATGTGAGGAAGCAGAAGAGGAGTCTTTAGAAATAATCCTTAAAGCGCGTTTTTTGTCACTCTTGAAAGACAGAGTAGTTATTCCCTAATTTAATATAGTATCCCAAAAAAAGATAGAAAATACACAGATTTTTAGCGTGTGTCCTATTTTTGGTTGAATGGTGTGTAGAAGGCTCCGCCGAAAGGGCAAGAAGCTCAAGTATTGCTTGTCCCTCGATCTGAAGTTTTAGTATTTAATAGGTGTTTGCTGGCGATTCTATTTAAAACTTGGTTGTTTCTAGCAGAAGGTCCTAAGCTTTGTTCTATAATTCATGTTTTTTCTTTCTTTTCTTTTGTAGAGAACCGTAAGATGGATTTGCCCGTTTTTATTATGTTAAATGCGGAGAGAAATAATTCAAAGAATGTGTTAAACACTGGTGGAATTGAAGGTTGAAGAAAGTGGGAGTTTGTTTGGTTTCGTTCAGAAGGTCAGACATTCTAATAATTGTGGCGGTTACTGCATTTATGTATGTGTGTTATTTGTTGATGGTTGTTTCGGGTTTCTGTCTGATTCATTGGGAGGATTCAGTACCGGTTCGCACAGGCCCGTGCCTTAGATACGTATGGCGCATAGGCTGGGTGTACTTTTCATTCATGGATGTTCCAGCGATGATCTCTGGAATAGCCCTAGGAATAGCTTCCATGAAAGTGCGGAGAACTTTCTTAAATGCCGTGTTGACTAGTCTGCTTTCAGCAGCGGCTCCTAATTCATGTCAGTATCTGCTGGCTAATCCACCATCTTGTACCCCTTACATCGCAGGTTTATTCGCTGGAGCTGTAGGCACGTTAACAAGGATGGTACCCGCGGCGATCATCATGGCACTTCTAATACATGGGTTCACTTTTGTATATGCGAAAGTAAAGAAATCTGTGTCGCGGGCTACGAAGATGGATATAAAGGTTGAACAATAGAAATGTAAAATAATGTAAAGATTGTACTAAACCATAATGCATCAATATGGTGTTTGGCGTGAGTAGAGCCGTATTAATGAGCATCCTTTCTGACATGCGTGTTTTGCTGAGCGAGATTGAAAGTGAACAGCTTTACCGTGAGGTTCTCGCGTACTTCGGGCTTGTAGGCGCTACAGATGAGTGCCAAGCCCTTGAGGCAGCATGGAAAGACCCATACAACAGACGGGAAATAGAAGAGTTCATCAAGGCTTGGCTTAGAAGAAAGCGTAGAAAAAGGGAAGAAGCCATAGCAGGAGTTGTTTAGAGGGACGCTTAAGAAAAACGCCTCGAATGAAAAAACAATAACAAGAGGGGGTTTAGTTAAAAGTTCGGTAAATAACGAATTCTTTAGCGCCCTTTCATAATTTTTAGAACAGTTAGCCATTAATTGGCATAATTGCATTAAAGACTTTGAATTTTTGGTTATCTATTTGGCTTTTGTTGTTGTGGTTATCTCTAGGTAATTAACAACAACTTTTTCATTCATAGAGCTGGTATCATGGGCCTTCTGTTTCCATGTCTTCTAGGTCTATCTCGGCTTCCCAAAGTTCCATGCAGTTGGAACATAATCCCATAATTCCACAGTTTCTACAGAGGGAAGCTCCGCAATGATCACAATGTACAACTTCATCTTTTGTAATCACTTTACCACAATCAATACAACGTACGACTTCGCTTTCAGAAACGTCTTGATCGCGATCTGGATGTTTAACCAATCTTTTCTCCAATCGGATATCATAAAGCTTGTTGAATTAAGATTTTACGCATGCATCTAAAGCGTGGAGATGTCACTCAGCCATCCTCTTTTTTCTATGTATTGTCTGTGAAGGCTTAGGAGATATGGAATTTTTTGTCCTTGTTTTTCGTTTTTTGGCGCATAATTCGATCATATTCTTTTGATAAGATTTTGAAGGCGATTGAGAGTTTTTCAGCTCTATCGATTTTTCCGCTCTTTCTAGCTTTCAAGGCCTCAGCGGCCAGATATGAAAGCACGCTGTGCAGATTCTCCTCTAATCCATCATCCATGTAGCTGCCCCGATTTTCAAGACACAACAATAAGTTAAAAACTACACCATTCCTCTTCAAAAGTTAGTTGACCAAC
>DAOUSM010000106.1 GCA_030627225.1 Candidatus Bathyarchaeota archaeon
GGGATTATATCCTGTTATTTCACCGGTATCTGGATTTGTTACTGCCGTGAACTGGCCTAAAAGGTTAAGCCAAAAGTTCGTATTATTCCGGTTGTAAAGACTCCAGAAGAGTTGTGAGAAGAAGTATACGTTTGCGAAGAGGGCGGATGCAAATATTACTGGTAGGTTGGATACGTACAGGAGTTTTATTGGATATCGGCTGCGGTAACCCCTGTAACCAGCATAGGATAATGGTAATTCCACTCTCACTCCCTCCATGTATATTATGATCAGAAAAGCAGCGATTGTTGCTATCAAACCGAGCATGGATGGGTTTTGCGGATTTTCTCTGAGCAAAAGCAGTGTGATTGGTTCGCCGCTTGACAAAACCTGTCCTAAAGCAACGAAAAAGCCGTAACTTCTAAGTTCGCCCATAGCGGGTGCAGGTGAGAAGCATTGCCAGAAAATTCCCTGTGCGACGCCAGCCAAGATGAATAGGCTTATGCCGCTGCCAAACCCCCAGCCTTTTTGAACAAGTTCATCCATCAACAAGACGATCATTCCAGCTGCTAGAAGCTGTAGGAAGACTATTATTGCTGTTGTGCCTGGTAATGTACCGTACATTCCACCGATTATATAAGCGGATGCTTGAACTCCTGTGAGGATTATGGTGAATGCCTTACTGGCTGTTGTGAATAAGCCTCTATCCTCAGGATTGGCCATGTCACATTCTATCATGGCAGAACCAACCAAAAGTTGCAGTATTAATCCCGCCGTAACTATTGGGCCTATTCCAAGCTCCATGAGGCTGCCACGGCTGGAAGCAAAAATTATTCGGAGAGCGGCGAGTTCTCCAAGCGCTGTTGTTTCAATGCCGTAGAGGGAGATTTCAGTCATCACTAAATAAAGAATTAGCACAATTGCTGTCCAGAAAAGTTTTTCGTTGAATCGAACTCTGCGTTCTGGAGCCTTAATTTCCGGGATGAACCTAGCAACAGGTTTGAACAGGCTTAAAAATCTGCCAGCCATGGATTAACCGCTACTCCAATTTCTCAGATTCTATTAAGATTTGTCCATCAGCCTCTTTTATTTTTTCAGCTGCAGACTTTGAACAAGATGCCACCTTAACGATCAATGGTTTTGTAACTTTGCCTGCTCCGAGAAGTTTTGTGTACCCGAGACTTTTTAAGTCTATGAAGAGTTTACCGTTTTCTTTTCCTGTTGAAAGTTTTTCAGCTAATTCGTCGAGTGTCCCAACATTTATGACGCTTACTTTTTGTCTCAGGCTCTTAGGTGAGGTGAATCCTCTTTTGCCGAAGTAGTCTGGTTCGTATTTTATCACATATGTCCATTTATGTTTATGGAACCCTGCCTTCCCGTGTCCTCCTCTTTGTCCTCCTCCCCTGTGCTGCCCCACTCTACCAAAGCCGTGAGTTCTTGAACCACGTTCCTTTCTGATTTTTCGGAGTTTATGCGGCATTTTCTAACCAACTACCTTGTCTACAGCTTTTTCTTCAGGAGCCTTTTTTAATCGTACCTCAAGCACGCCATTCTTATATGTTGTGCGTATGGCGTCTGAAACCACTCTTTTGGGAAGATTTAAACTTTTATAGTATTTTCGATCAAAAGCCTCAGCAGACAAGGTTAGCCGTTGATCTTTCACATGGATTCTTAGATTTTCTTTTTTGAACCCTGCAAACTCGGCTACAACTATTATTTCATCCTTTTCTTCAAGAATGTCTATTAGGGGTTCAAGTTCTCTCCATTTTCTTCCTCTGTAAGTCTTTGGAAATCTATACCTGTAAGGGTACGCTCCTCTTTTAATTCTTGAATTCTTGATTTGGAATGTTTGACGGTTTTTTCTGTTTTTAACTTTATCAAAGTCTCTGAAAACGTGGAACTTTCTTGAACGTTTTTTATTTCTTCGCCACTTCGCGCTCAAACAGCCTTCCCTCAGATACAATGGCATTCAAAAGGTGGCTATAAAATGTATCGCAAACAAAAGTGTTTAAAATTTGAAGTTTAGACCATTCGCTTTACCAGTTCGTTGATTTTTTCTCCACGGTATCCAAGCTCGCCACCCATGCGGTAGCCCTTCTTTATTTTTCCTTTGAAGCCTTTAGTTGGCGGATGCAACCTGAAAACTGGTTGTATATTTGGCAATTTCCAATATTCAATGTGACAGTCAAATATTGCTTCTGCAAGCTCTTCTAAGGAGTTGTAACCAGCTTTCTGTGCATATTCGTCTGTTAACTTCTTGTCACCAGCAAGTCTTCCTCTTTCCTTTATCAGCATGTTCACAGTTTCCTTTGAGGCTTCACCCCAAGTGACGAAATTTTGTGCCGTTTTAAGCATCCCAAGGAATGATGGACGGTTGTCAATTAAAACTCCATAGTTATTTCTTGTCAGGTGAAGCATTTGAAGCGTTTCTCTAACTTGTCGTGGGGCGCTGATGGTTCCACGGATTCTCACGGCTACTATGCATTTGCGTTCTTTTGCTTCTTCAGCCACTTACTTCACCCAATCCATAGGAGTTATAAGGCTGTAGGTTTCCTTTAACGCGTGGAAAACGGCGTATGCGAAAGATGGAACGGTCCTTGTTGAACCGAAACTTCTGGTCCAGCAATCCTTTATGCCGGCAAGTCCGAGAATGACTTTTGCCACTTCACTTGCCACCAGACCCAAGCCTCTCGGTCCGGGAATAATAACAACTCTTACGCCGCCGCATCTTCCCTCAACTTGGAATGGCACCGAATGTGGTCTTCCACAACCGCATTCCCAGCTTCCACATCCCCTCCTAACTGGAACAAGGTTTAGGCGGGCGTCCATTGCAGCCTTTTCTATGGATGTTCGCACCTGTCTTGCCTTTCCAGAGCCCAAGCCTATGTAGCCGTCTCTGTTTCCAACGGCAACTATTGCCTTAAACCTTGATTTTTCACCAGCATCCGTTTGTTTTTGAACAAGGTTTATGTTTATAACCTCTTCTTGGATGTCTGGAAGCAACGTGTCAACAATTTGCGGTTCACGCATCTTTAAGCCTTCCATAAAAATTTCTTCAATGGATGTGATTCTTCCCTCCTGTATCATCTTCCCAAGCCGGGTTCTGGGAACCCACTGCTCAAGGTTTATTGACGTTCTCCTTGCACGACGTCTCAAGCTTTTTTACCTCCGCCAAAAGATGTAATTATACTCTTTTTTACCTCTGCAAAATGTTTGGGAAGCTTTTCTGGAGGAAGTTTCTGCTTTAGATATTTCGAAAATCTAGTTTGATATTCTTCAGGGTTAGAGGCCAAACTTTCCGCGTATTCTGCGATGTGTTCACCTCTTATTCTCTTTTCGTCTGGAAGCTTCTCTTCGCTGTAGGGTACGTTCACTCCAGCATCTAAAACACCCTTTAACACGGCGAAAACCCTCGCGCCTTTTGAAGGCGAATTTAATCCTACATCTAAAATTGCCTCTTTTACCCCTTTGGCCTTAGCCTTCAATCCGCATAGGAAACCTGTTAAATAGGCTGCTGGAAGGTTACCTCTAGGGGCCTTCCATCCATACGTTTTACTCAGTTCTCTGCTGTGTGCTGAGATTACGACCTCGTCTCCATGGGGTTTAGCCACAATTATTTGGGCAATCATGTTTTGGAGTGTACCACGAGTCACTAAGCGTGGTTTTCCAGAAAGCAGCAATACCTTTCTTGCTTTGTAATCTGTTTTTCCCTCCAGTCTTCTTCGAAACGGAACGCAATAACGTGGGCCCCTCGCCATCAGCGTTTCCTCCAAAGTTCATGCGTCTTCATGTAGCGCTCCATGTCGGCGACGGAACTGAATCTTCCACTGCTCGCCATCCTGTACAGCTTTCTATAAGCATTTTCAGTAATTATTCTGCTGGTTTTTAGTTCACGAAGTCTCTTTCTTAAGGCTCGAATTTTGTTCATCCATGCCTCTTTCTTGGAGATTTTTGCATGAGATGCTCCGCTTCTGCTCCCTGGTCCGCGTCTTCTTCCCTTCTTTTTCTTTTCATGTAAAATTCGTGCTCGTGCGCGGCTCACGCCTTCTTCCGGCAGCTGTTTAATGACGCCTTCATGTATTAATTTTCTGATTTCCTCTCTGGTTATGGCTACTTCCACATCATCTATTCTTTTAGGGTCTATCCA
>DAOUSM010000096.1 GCA_030627225.1 Candidatus Bathyarchaeota archaeon
ACGAATCGGCTGTTTGAAAAAGGCTCCAAAGCTATCTCAATTAGAACCTTCAAGATGTTTTCTAGGGCTACTGTTGCGAAGAGTTGTGCGCTACGGAAGTCTTCCCTTGAAAAGGCTGAGGTTGCACGGCTTAAGTATATGTCTGATTCTATGACATGGGCTTCTGTTCTGATGTCAACTCTTTCAGGTGAACTGTAAGATTTAGCCATCAAAAGCTTTGTATTAGTCAGCGACCAGTCCCTATCATAAAGGATTTGCATTTCATATAGTTTCTGATCTATTTCCGATGGGATTGGACCGTGAATCCAGCGTTTCGGAACGTGATCTAAATCTATGAACAAACCGCCAATTTCGATTCTTTCTACATATTCATGATTGAAGTTGTTTTTGTCAAGGATGAATAGATCAACGTCGCTTGATGTTGTGGCGTCGCCTCGGCTCCAGCTTCCAAATAGTCCTATACCGTAAATGTTCTCTTTAACTCTCATTTCCTTGAGGATTTTTTCCAGCGTTCTTCGTATTTTTTCTGGAAGCTTTATCATTTTATCACTTCCTTTACTGAATCAATAGCGCGTATAAGTATTCAAAATTTGTGAACTGAATATTTTTAATTAAACCGTAAACTTTATATATTAAAACATTTCATCTGGATAGACACGCGGGGCCGGATGTGCTGTTTTCTGATTCCGAATCCCTGATGAGGAACATGAAAGGCGACGGTTATAACCCAATAACATTAGAGTGAAAAGAAGTGAGTAAAAATAAAAGCAGATCCCATCAACGCTTAGTTGACAAATGCCCAGAGTGCGGTAGTGCAAACCTTATCCATGATTATGATACCGGCGAGACCGTTTGCGGCGACTGCGGACTCGTCTTATACGAGCAAATGATGGACAAAGGACCTGAATGGCGTGCCTTCACCCAAGAAGAGAAGGCGTCAAGAAGCCGCGTTGGAGTACCAACATCATATTCTGTCCATGACAAAGGCTTGTCAACAGCCATAAGTCAGATTGACCGCGACGCCTTCGGAAGGAAACTTCCTCTCTCCACACGTTTGCAGATGTGGCGTTTGAGGAAATGGCAGATACGCTCAAGGGTGCACTCCTCAGTTGACAGAAACCTTGCTCAAGCAATGGCTGAGCTTGACCGACTCTCAGATAAAGTCTACATTCCGCCACCAATTAAAGAGAAGGCGGCAGTCCTCTACCGTAAAGCCTTAGATAAGGGTTTAGTCCGCGGAAGGTCCATCGCAGCCATTGCAGCGGCTGCGCTTTATGCGGCTTGCCGTGGAAGCGGAACCCCAAGAACCCTTCGGGAAGTTGCAGATGCAAGCCTAGTGGATAAGAAGGATGTCGCCCGTTGTTATAGGCTTCTGCTCCGTGAACTTGATGTGCAGATGCCAATTGCTGATCCCCTCACATATGTTTCAAAAATTGCTGAAAGAACAGGAATTTCTGGTAAAACCCAAGGACTCGCCATCCAAATACTTCGAGAAGCTAGGAAGATGCGGGCTGCTGCTGGTAAGGACCCCATGGGTTTAGCTGCTGCAGCCTTATACATCGCTTGTTTGCAGAGCGATGAGAAGAAAACTCAGAAGGATATCGCTGAAGCAGCAGGGGTCACCGAGGTTACCGTGAGGAACCGCTACAAAACTTTAAAGAAGCAGTTGAATCTAGAGATTCCAGACTAACAAGTAATTGTTGCTAGCCTTCCTCTTTTTCAAGTTCCATGACTATGGGGCCTCTGTATCCACAGTTTTGGCATACGTATTTTTTGGGTGTTAGCCAGTAGTCAAGACTGCTGGATAAGTGGATTTTTGGGCTTCCACATCTTGGGCAGTATATTTTCGATGGTTTCCGATGCTTTAATGTTTTAAATACTTCTCGTATGTTTTGTAGCAGTTTCATTTTGGGCTTACACCTTTTATGCGGCGGCTATTGAAGTTCTACGTTTGCTTCTGGATATCCTTGCTTTATTAGGTATTGGCGGACTTTTTCGCGGTGGTCTCCTTGAAGGAGTATTTGACCGTTTTTTGCTGTTCCTCCACATGCACAAAAGTTTTTCAGTTTTTGGGCTAAGCTTGCCAGATCTGTGTCTTTGTTGTTTATGCCTTCCACTATTGTTGTTGCTTTGCCCCACTTTCTTGTTTCAAGTCTTATGCGGATTCTTTGTTGTTCTTTCCCGATTTCGCCGCAAACACACAAGTCTTTGGGAAGCCCGCATATTGGACAAATGTCAGCCATGATACTCAAAACCTACAATAGCTATGGGGGTATATAAAATTTTCAAATTTATCCTCTATAACTCAACTCCATATTAGCCTTGCTCTTTCTTTCAACAAAAATGCCAGACTTTCTGAAATTCAACTTGGAAATCTAAACATGCCAAGATTTTAACCTTAGGAAAGTTTTAATGGAAATATTTCTTAATCACCTTTATGAAAATACTCATTTTGGGTTGTGGAAACATAGGTTCCGTTGCGGCAGAAGACATCGTCAAGAGCATGAACTCAATTGATGTGGTTGTTGCCGACAGAGACGGTGCAAGAGCTAAAGAGGTTGCTGAAAGAATCGGTGAAAACAACGTTTCATGGATTCAATTAGACGCATCAAACCATAACGAATTAGTCAACGCTCTGAAAGACTTCGACTTAGCCATGGGATTTTTACCTGGAAAACTCGGCTACTGCCTAGCCCAGGCATGTATTGATGCAGAAAAAGATTTGGTGGATGTCTCATACATGTCTCAGAACCCTTTAACATTAAATGAAAAGGCTGTAAAAGCTTGCGTAACGATTATTCCTGACTGTGGGTTAGCGCCTGGTATCAGCAACATTCTTGTTGGACACGCTGCGGCAAAACTTGACAAAGTTTGGGGTGTTCACATAATGGTTGGCGGCGTCCCAGAGAAACCCATACCGCCTTTAGGCTATACTATCACGTGGTCTCCGGAAAGCCTGATTGACGAGTATACGAGAAAAGCGAGAATTGTTAAGGAAGGTAAAATAGTTGAGGTGGAAGCTTTAAGCGGGTTGGAAGAGGTTGAGTTTCCGAATGTTCGGAGGCTTGAAGCCTTTTACACTGATGGGCTTAGAACCTTGCCGTATACTGTGAGGAACGTGAATGATATGTGGGAGAAAACGCTGAGGTATCCAGAACATGCGGAAAAAATAAAGTTGCTTAAGGCTCTAGGGTTTTTTGATGAAAGACAAGTTGATGTTGAAGGAGTAAGCATATCGCCGAGAAAGCTTACAGTTAAACTTTTGAAGAGCAAACTCTGGAAACCAGAAGTTAAGGATATTGTGGCATTGAAAGTTGAAGTTTCAGGAACTAAAAATGATAAGCAGACGCGCTACGTTTACCATTTATTAGACCGCTATGATGAAAAACGCGGAATAACTGCCATGGCTAGAACAACGGCTTATCCAGCGTCAATCATTGCACAATTAATTCTTAAAAAAGCCATAAAAGAGAAGGGTGTTGTTCCTCCCGAACGATTAGGTATGAGTGAAGAGTTTTTCTCTAAGTTTTTAAATGAGTTAGAGAAGCGTGGGATAAAAATCACAGAAGAAGTTTTAGGGTAAATTATGTTACTATGCCCAAGGCTGGAAAAATTTCCATGAACGGAACATATGCCGTCAGACATAAGCAGAGGCATTACTGTGCATTTCGCATAAAAACTTTAAACTGTATATTTATATTAAATTAAAACAAATTTGAATCGGAGAGCCATGCATATCACAAAAATAAGGAAAAGAGACGGAAGAATCGTTGATTTCGATTCTAGTAGAATTAGAGATGCCATTCACAGAGCTTTCATCGCGGTTGAACTTGAGAACGGAAAAAGAGCTGAAAGCATAACTGGAGAAGTAGTTCAACTAGTAAAGAAAAAATTCGAGAAAACAATTCCCTCGGTTGAAGATGTTCAAGACCTCGTTATCGAAGTTTTAAAGAAGAGGGACTATGAAAAAGTTGCAGAGGAGTATCAAGCTTATAGGGAGAAAAAGGAAGAGATAAGGAGATTAAGAGAGAAACTTGGGATAGAAGAGCCAAAACTGACGGTTAACGCTCTAGAGGTTTTGAGGAAAAGGTATCTTTTGAGAAATGAAATGGGAAAAATTATTGAAACTCCCGCTCAAATGTTTGTAAGAGTTGCAAAAGCCATAGCAAAGGTTGACAGAAAATACGGTGGAAATCCAAAGGAAAGCGAAAAAATTTTCTATGGAATGATGGCCAGAGCTGAATTTCTTCCTAACTCGCCAACCCTCTTCAATGCGGGAACAGAACTCGGTCAGTTAT
>DAOUSM010000072.1 GCA_030627225.1 Candidatus Bathyarchaeota archaeon
AGAGAATATTAGGTGAAAATGGAAAGGTTACGGCCATAGAGTTAATTAGAATGGAACTTGGACCGCCAGATGAAACTGGAAGACGAAGACCTATTCCCATCGAAGGCTCAGAGTTCACAGTTCCGGTTAATTCGGTGATACCCGCCATCGGCGAAATTCCGGACATCACCTTTTTACCGAAAGAAATCAGCATAGCACGTAGAAACAGAATCGTAGTAGACCCCATCACGCTTGAAACAACAAAGCCGGGGATATTTGCTGGCGGAGACGCCGTAACTGGTCCGGCTTCAGTGATTGAGGCAATTGCTGCTGGGAAAAGGGCAGCAGTTTACATCGACCAATATCTGCGAGGAAAGCCTCTAAAAGCTATAGAAGAAGTTGAAACGGTTGAAGCCACATGGCTGTCAGAAGAAGAATTAAAAACGGTGGAGAAGAGACCACGGCAGCCTATGCCTACGCTTAATCCTTATGAGAGAGTGAGAAACTTCAAGGAGGTTGAGCTTGGGCTTTCAATAAAGTCGGCGTTAGCCGAAGCACGTAGATGCCTTTTATGCGGTCCATGTGAGGAATGCTTGGAAAGCGAAGACTTCTGTGAGGCTGATGATGTTATAATAGATGAAAATAAATGCACTGGTTGCGGCACCTGCGTAATCGTTTGTCCGTTCGGCGCTTTAGAGAAAGATGAAAAAGGGATCGCGAAAGTGTTTGAGAGCATCTGTAAATCATGCGGTCTCTGCGCTGCATCATGCCCAGAAAAGGCAATAACAATGAGCCTATTTTCTGACACTAACATCATCACCCAAGCCCTTACAATTTTAGAGAGGCGGAAGTAAAATGCAAGCATTCGAACCCAAAATAATCGCATTCGCATGTAAATGGTGTACATCCAAAGAAGTTGAAGAGTTGCAAGTCCCCAGCAACGTAAAAATTGTAAAAGTAAGGTGCAGCGGACGCATCGACCCGACGATTATTCTAGAACTCTTTACAAGAGGAAGTGATGGAACAATCGTTTTTGGTTGTCCTCTGGGCGAATGTCATTATGAGACTGGAAATTTGCATGCGGAAAAGAAGATAAAAATGCTTAAAAAACTGATGAGCTTATCTGGCTTGAATTCGGAGCGTTTACGTTTAGAGTGGATTTCTCCCTTAGAAGAAGCGAAGTTCACTGAAATCATCAGAGACTTTGTTGGGCAGATGAAAACTTTAGGATGTTCGCCATTGGCTGGAGAGAAACCTGACGTAAACATGCTTATCAATTTGGAGGCTGCTAAATCCGCAGCTGAAGATTTCCGGTTACGTGTGCTGGTTGGTCGAGAGAAATGGCTGCTTGACAATGGAAACGTGTACGGTGAACCGGTGAATGAAGGAGAATTTGATGCTCTGCTAGATGAAATTGTTAAGGCGGAGTTTATTCGACACAAAATACACTACTTAACCAGAGAGAAGCCCCGGTCACTCAAGGAACTTGCAGCATTTGTTGGTATAAAACCCGCCTTAGTGCTTCGCCACATTATGAATATGCGTAGGAAAGGAATGATAGCCTTAGATCGCATTGAAGGAACAACACCGCTTTACAAAGCATTGGAGGTTCAATGAAATGGCTGAAGAAAAAGTAGGAGCTGTTCTTGTAGTTGGAGGAGGAGTCGCTGGGATTCAAGCAGCCCTAGACCTTGCAGACTCGGGCTTCAAGGTTTACCTAATTGACCAGTCGCCAAGTATAGGCGGTGTAATGTCGAAACTTGACAAGACATTTCCAACAAATGACTGTGCAATGTGCATTTTGGCACCTAAACTTGTGGCAACTGGAAGACATCCGAACATAAATTTGGTAACAAATGGGGAAGTCATAGGCTTAAATGGTGAGGCTGGAAACTTCGAAGTAAAAATTCGAAAAAGAAGTCGTTACATAAACGAAGAGAAATGCAACGGGTGTGGGTTATGTGCACAAAAATGCCCGGTGGAAGCTATAGACATGTTCAACGAAGGGTTAAGCGACAGAAGCGCTATCTACATTGAATATCCCCAATCGGTTCCATTAAAATTCATGATAGACCGTGAGAAATGCATAGGATGTGGAACATGCCAAGAAATCTGCAAAGCAGAGGCAATCGAATACGACCAACAAGACAGCGAAGCAACTTTGAAAGTAGGTTCAATTATTCTTGCGCCAGGATTCGAACCATTTGACGCAAGATTGAAAAGCGAATATGGTTACGGACGATTTCCAAACGTTGTCACAAGCATAGAATTTGAACGCATTTTAAGCGCTTCAGGACCATACGGCGGACTTGTTTTAAGACCTTCAGACGGCGAAATTCCAAGAAAAATAGCTTTCATTCAATGTGTCGGTTCAAGGGATGCCCAACTTGGAAACAACTACTGTTCTGCCGCGTGCTGTATGTATGGCATTAAAGAAGCAGTTATAGCTAAAGAACATGTACCAACTAAACTGGATTGCACAATATTTTACATGGACATACGTGCCTATGGAAAAGAGTTCGACGATTATTATAACCGTGCCAAAGAAGAACATGACATAAGGTTCGTAAGGTCAAGAGTTGCAAGCGTTACAGAAGACCCGTCAACGGGCAACCTCCACGTGTATTATGTAGAAGACGGAGAGCCAAAAACCGAAGAATTCAACATGGTAGTTTTATCCATTGGAATGCAACCTCCAAAAAACGCTGAAAAACTAGCCGAAGTATTAGGAATAAAACTTAACGGATACAAGTTCTGCCAAACCGAATTGTTTTCGCCTGTTGAAACATCAAAGCCTGGAATATTCGTTTGCGGAGCTTTTGTTGCTCCTAAAGATATTCCTGAAAGCGTTGCACAAGCAAGCGGCGCAGCAGCAAGAGCCATGAGCCTAATCGCGTCTGAAAGGGGAAAAGAAATAGTTAAAAAGGAATATCCACCGGAAAGGGACGTAACCCTAGAAGAACCACGCATAGGTGTTTTCGTCTGTCACTGTGGAATAAACATCGGCGGAATAGTGAACGTTCCAGAGGTTGTGGAATACGCTAAAAAACTGCCAAACGTGGTTTATGCAGAAGCAAACCTTTACACTTGTTCACAAGATACGCAGGAAATTATCAGAGAAAAAATCAAAGAGTATAACCTAAATCGCGTGGTTGTAGCTTCATGCACGCCAAGAACTCATGAACCATTGTTTAGAGAAACTGTGCGAGAGGCTGGCTTAAACCCCTACCTGTTTGAGATGGCTAACATCAGAGACCAGTGCAGTTGGGTTCACATGCATGAACCAGAAAAGGCAACAGAAAAAGCCAAAGACTTGGTTCGGTCTGTCCTTGCAAAAGCACGATTGTTGAAACCTTTGAAAAAGCCGATAATAGATGTGACACCCGTTGGCTTGATTATAGGCGGCGGAGTGTCTGGCATGACCGCGGCTCTAGAACTTGCAAGGCAAGGCTTTGAAGTTCATCTCGTGGAACGTGAAAAGGAACCGGGCGGGCATCTACGCAAAATTCACTACTTGCTCGAAGGCGAAGACCCGAAAGAACGGTTAAACAGGCTAGTAAAAGAAGTCATGGAAAACGGTAAGATACATGTTTATCTGGGTGCGGAAGTTACTGAGGTTAGCGGATTTGTGGGCAACTTCAAGTCAAAAATAATTCACAACGGCGAAGAAAAGGAAGTTGAACATGGAATAGTAATAGTTGCCACAGGCGCGGTTGAATACAAACCCACGGAATACTTATACGGCAAAGACCCCCGCGTCATAACACAACGTGAACTAGAGGAGAAAATCACAAGGGGCGAGTTCAAAGCCAAAAACGTTGTTATGATTCAGTGTGTGGGTGCAAGAACGGAAGAAAAGCCTAACTGTGCAAGAATATGCTGCGGGCAAG
The DNA here is from genome assembly GCA_030627225.1 of Candidatus Bathyarchaeota archaeon. Classification (GTDB taxonomy): domain Archaea; phylum Thermoproteota; class Bathyarchaeia; order Bathyarchaeales; family Bathycorpusculaceae; genus DAOUSM01. The sequence continues at coordinate 3,870 of DAOUSM010000072.1, forward strand.
CGATAAAGAACGCTTTAAAGATCAAGGAGGTAAGCCCCGAAACAGACGTTTACATTTTATACAAGGATGTGAGAAGCTACGGTTTCAAAGAAGACTATTACCGCAAAGCTGCAGAAAAAGGCGTATTATTCATAAATTATGACAACGGAAGAAAACCGAAAGTAACAAATGAAAATGGGAAACTCAAGGTAACATTCTGGGAGCCCACAATAAAAGAGGAAATCGAAATCAAGCCAGATGCTGTCGTTTTAAGCGCAGCCACAGTTCCCAATCCAGACAACAAACGCGTAGCAGAAATGCTTAAAGTGCCATTAACAAAAGATGGGTTCTTCTTAGAAGCCCATATGAAACTTCGCCCGGTTGACTTCGCAACAGACGGCATATTCCTATGCGGCATGGCTCACTCACCAAAGTTTATTGACGAGAGCATCGCCCAAGCATGCGCTGCAGCATCCAGAGCAACCACAATTCTCTCTAAAAAGACGCTTGAAATGGAAGGAATAGTGGCAAGCGTAGATGAAGATTTATGTAGTGGTTGTAGGATTTGTGAATATCTGTGTCCATATGGCGCAATAGAAATGAAGGAAAAAAATGGAAAAATAACCGCCCACGTCATCGAAGCCCTATGCAAAGGCTGCGGTGTATGCGGAACAGCATGCCCAACAAAAGCCATAACACTAGGACACTTCACCACCGAAGAAATAATGGCTCAAGTTAAAGCCGCTTTAATGGAGGAAATAACAGCATGAGCGAGAAAGAAGGTTTCGAACCAAGAATAATAGGTTTCCTCTGCAACTGGTGTGCCTACGCAGGCGCAGACTTGGCAGGTGTAAGCCGAATCCAATACCCAACAAACATAAGGATAATCCGCGTCATGTGCAGCGGCAGAATCGACCCCGCCTTCATCCTAGAAGCCTTTAAAGATGGCGCAGACGGCGTTTTAGTTGCTGGCTGCCACTTGCCCTCAGACTGCCACTACATCAGCGGGAACTTTAAGGCTTTGCGCAGGGTAACTTTGCTTAAACGGATTCTGAAGGCGTTCGGCATCAAACCAGAAAGACTTCGTCTAGAATGGATTTCAGCGTCTGAAGGCGACAAATTCGCAACCGTGGTTAAGGAAATGGTGGGAGAAATCAAGAAACTTGGTCCTAACCCATTAAAAGTTGGGGGTAAGAGCTAATGTCCAAAACTGTTCAAGTTATTAAGATGGAAGAACTCGATCCAAAATTCAAGTATGAAGTCTCTAAGATTCACGGCGCAGAAAAAATTATGCTATGTTACCAGTGTGGAACGTGCACTGCAGACTGCCCGGTTTCACGTTTCAGCGACTTTTATAGGCCCAGAAAAATCGCCCGCATGGTACAATTAGGATTAAAAGATAGAATTCTCTCAGACAGGGACCTTTGGCTCTGCACAACATGCTACACATGCATCGACCACTGTCCTCAAAATGTTGATATCGCTCACATCGTACGTGTCCTTCGAAACCTATCCGTAAAACACACAAATTCGATGCCGCTTGTCTTCAAGGAACTGGCTGGCAACCTAATGAAAACTGGTTTTGTATACGTGATCCCCGAGTCAAGGCACAAAAGAAGAGCCCAAATAGGCTTACCACCACTACCCAAAACCAAACCTGAAGAAATAACAAAACTCTTCGAGATAACTGGTTTTACAAAACATCTTGAAAGTGTAGAAAC
>DAOUSM010000007.1 GCA_030627225.1 Candidatus Bathyarchaeota archaeon
CAAAAACCTTTGTGCTTGTTTAAAGTTCAAATTAGCCTTATACACAATCTCGGTTTTCCCAGCCCCATTCAAAGCTATTCTTAATATATCCACCATCAGCTTAACGGTGCTCCGCCGTTCACTCAGCAACCGTTCGTCTACTATAATCGACACGAAAATCCCCGCGAAGGTTAATTTCCTAAATATTCTTCTGTTTTTAGTTATAGAAGAAAGTTCTATGTTATTCCAACTTATATGTCATTTCAACTGAATTATGAAAAATTTCTACCACTTTTAAGTCAGAATTTACTTATATTAAGAAAAGACTGCTGTTTTCACAATACAAATCAGCAAAAACAGTTAAATTAATTATATATACTCGCTCTGGCTCCTCCAGAGACATGAAAAATAAAAATTGCTTACGGGCTTCCTTTAACGATGCTCTCAATTCTAAAGTTGCAACAGCAACCCTTCGAATTCTGATAGAGAAGGACATGCCCCTACCCATATCCAGAATAGCAAAAGAAATAGGCTCTAACTACGTTACTGTAAGAAAACACATAACGTATCTACAGAAAACAAACCTTGTGAAATCAATTGACTATGGTATGCGAAGACTTTACAAGGCGAACATGGCTGACGGACGAATAATTGCCTTCAAGAACTTCATCCAAATATGGAATAACTCCGAACACAAGCAAACGTAAGCATCATCCAAGAGAAAATATATGTTTTCATGATCCAGAATTAGTTATATCTGAGATTTCTATGGTAAGGCTTCTAGCGATTCTGTTATTCACACCTATAACATGACAACATTTCTTTTAAAAAGGAGCAAGAAAACTGCAAGAATTTTCTTAAATCAACACACAGCATAATTGCCACAATAAACTAGTAAGGTTTAAATAAAATATGGTTTATTTCGTAGTTAGCTTCAGCACTATATGGATGGCAGTAAATGTCAAAGGAATTCCGTCACATACTACGAATATCGGACGCAGATATAGATGGTGCTCTGAAAGCACCCTATGCATTAACCAAAATTAAAGGAATAAACCTAAACCTTGCGAATGCGATACTGAAAAAAGCCGGAATAGACCCGGAGAAAAGGGCGGGTTTTCTAACAGAGGCTGAAGTTGAAAGAATAGAGGAAATAATAGAAGAACCAGCAAAATTTGGAATGCCAAACTGGCTTCTAAACAGAAGAAAGGATTTGGAAACTGGAAAAGACATTCATTTAATTAGTGCAGACCTCACCTTGAGAACAAAGATGGATATTGATCAGATGAAGGGGATAAAATCGTGGCGGGGATATCGCCATGCCTACGGACTGAAGGCGCGCGGACAGAGAACAAGGACTACTGGAAGAAAAGGGAAAGCTGTTGGAGTGAGAGTGAAAACGAGAAAAAGGATGTAAATATCATGGGCGACCCCAAAAAACAGAGAAAGAAATATGAAACTCCAAGGTTTCCATGGCGAACAGACGTCTTGCAAGAAGAGCTTAAACTTTTAGGTCAGTATGGTTTGCGAAACAAACGTGAACTGTGGCGACATAAAACCACGCTGTCGAAATTTAGGGGAATCGCCCGCTCCCTCATAGGCAAAACACCTGAAGAACGCAGAAAAATGGAGGAGGAGCTTCTAACACGCTTGAAAAAGCTCGGCATAATACCTGAAACATCAGTTTTAGACGCTGTCTTAGACTTAACCATTGAAGACATCCTTGAACGCAGACTCCAAACAATCGTTTTCCGCAAAGGCCTAGCCAAGTCGATTCACCAAGCCCGTCAACTAATAACTCACGGACATGTAGCCATAGGAAAACGGCGTGTAACTGTGCCAAGCTATCTGGTGACAAGGGAAGACGAAAACCAGATAACCTATACACCTCAAAGCCCACTTGCAAATCAAACTCATCCACTCCGCCAAACAATAGCAGTTGTAGCCACAACAGAGAAGGAAACAGAGGAAACGCGAGCCAAGGAGGAATAAAATGAGCAGCAGCGGAGGTGCCAGCAAGAAAACTGACAGGTGGGGTGTTGTCCATATTTACAGCTCCTACAACAACACAATAGTCCACGTAACAGACGTTTCAGGAGCAGAAACCATAGCGAGAACATCAGGCGGAATGTTTGTAAAGGCGGATAGAATGGAGTCCTCACCATACGCAGCCATGCGGGCAGCCTCATCAGCAGCAGAAACAGCCAAAGACAAAGGAATAACAGCCATACACATCAAGGTAAGGGCTCCAGGAGGCCCAGGACCAAGAACCCCAGGCGCAGGTGCACAAGCAGCCATAAGGGCATTAGCGAGGGCGGGATTCCGCATAGGACGCATAGAAGAGGTTACACCCGTTCCACATGATGGGACACGGAGACCTGGCGGCAGAAGAGGAAGAAGGGTCTAGCTGAATTCATGTAATCCATACTTTGTTCTTTGTAATAGAAAAATTGAAATAATGCACCAGTATTCTATTGAACGGCACAGCAGTTGTCATAGACTATGTGGAGTGTTCAAATAAGTGGAAATAGAAGTGCTTGAAAAAAACGACGTGAATATGCGTTTACTCATTCGTGGAGTTGACACTCCATTTGTGAACGCCTTAAGAAGGACGGTGTTAGCGGAAGTCCCCTGCATGGCAATAGACGAAGTTGTAATAATCGAGAACTCCTCCGTATTGCAAGATGAAATCATAGCCCACAGACTTGGGCTAATCCCCCTCAAAACCGACCTAAACGGTTATAATCTGCCTGAAGAATGCCCATGCAAAAGCGAGTTCGGATGCAACCTTTGCAGGGTTTCACTTACTCTTGATGCAGAAGCAAAAGAAGGAACGAGAACTGTTTACTCAGGCGAGTTGATATCGGAAAACCCGGATATAGTGCCTGTAAGCGACAAAATACCCATAGTGAAGCTGGTGAAAGAGCAGAAGCTGAAACTTGAAGCCTATGCGAGGCTTGGAAAGGGGAAAAAACACGCGAAGTGGCAGCCGGTTTCAATGTGCACATACAAGTATTACCCACAGATAAAAATTGACAGTAAGCGTTGCGACGCTTGTGGAAAATGTGTAGAGATATGTCCAAGAAAAGTTTTGACTAAGAACGTAAACAAAATAGAAGTTCGTGACCTGATAGTTTGCACCCTTTGCCAAGACTGTATGGACGTTTGCCCACAAAATCCACCAGCCATAGATGTAAGCTGGGACGAAAACACCTTCATATTCAACCTAGAATCCACAGGTGCACTTCCTCCAAAAAGAATAATAACAGAAGCCATTAAAATCCTGGACAAACGGTTGAAGGAATTCATAAAGCATGTCAAGGTGAAAACACGTGAAAAAAGTTAGAACGACAAATCCAGAGCTCATCAAGCTTATTCGTTTCCTAAAAAAGCAAAGCAGAGAAAACAAGGTCAAGATATGGAGAGACATTGCCGAGCGCTTGGCAAAGCCTAGGAGAAACCGCATAACAGTGAACGTAAGCCGCCTAAACAGATGCACAGAGAAAAAAGAAATAGTAGTGGTTCCGGGTAAAGTGTTAGGTGCAGGTAAAATAAACCATCCAATAACCGTGGCAGCTTTCACATTCTCAGAAAAGGCGAAAGAAAAAATAAAGGGTGCAAGGGGAAAATGCCTATCATTCTTTGAACTTGTCAAGAAAAATCCGAAGGGCTCAAATGTAAAGATAATCGGGTGAAAAAATGCAGACAACGAACCAAACAGCCACAATAATAAACGCGGAAGACCTTATTCTAGGTAGAATGGCAAGCATCATCGCCAAACGATTGTTAAGAGGCGAAAAAATAATAATTGTAAACGCTGAGAAAGCTGTGCTTTCCGGTAAAAGGAAAAGCAAAGTAAGCGAAGCGAAAGAATTTCTTGAAGTGGGACATCCGAAGAAGGGCCCATTCCATTATAGAAGACCGGACAGAATAGTTAGAAGGACAGTGAGGGGTATGCTCCCCTACAAACAGCCTAAGGGCAAACAGGCATACAAGCGGCTCAAGGCGTTCATCGGAACACCAGAAGAACTTAAAGACCGAAAAACGGAAACTTTAGCCGAAGCCCACGCTAAAAAGCTGAAATGCCCATATTTCACGCTCGGCGAATTCGCAAAGGAGATAGGGTGGAACCCTAGTGAATAATTATGCCAGCGAAAAAAGTTTTAGTTATTAGTGGAAAAAGGAAAACAGCCATAGCACGGGCCGTTGTTAGACCAGGAATTGGAAGAATACGCATAAACAGAACACCCGTAGAAATCTATGAACCGGAAATTGCACGCGAAAAGATAATGGAACCGCTCATACAAGCCGGAGATGAGGTTTGGAAACAGCTGGACATAGACGTAAAAGTTTCAGGTGGAGGATACATAGGCCAGGCGGAAGCAGCGAGAATGGCAATTGCAAACGCTTTACTAAAATGGACAAAAAGTTCACACCTACGCACACTCTTTGTTGAGTATGACAGAACAATGGTCGCTGGGGACCCAAGACGGAAAGAACCTAAAAAGTTTGGAGGCCCAGGAGCACGGGCGAGAGATCAGAAAAGTTACAGATAAAAGAGGCTGATTAAAGATGATTATACCGGTGAGATGTTTTACATGCGGCAAATTAATTGGAGACAAGTGGGAGGAATTCGCTAGAAGAGTGAAAGCTGGAGAGGAACCAGGCGAAGTCTTGGACAGCCTCGAAATCAAAAGGTACTGCTGCAGACGTATGCTGCTGTCGCATGTGGAAATAATCGATGAGATTCTACGATTTTACGAAGAAGCGGAGAAGAGAAAGGAGGCAAGAAACCAGTATTATTAAGGATGGAAGGAGAAAACATGTCAACAGCCATCGAAGATATAATTGCAAGAAAGGTTTTCAACAGTCGTGGAGAAGAAACAATAGAAGTTGACATCGTAACAACCTCAAGTTTTGGAAGAGCCTCAGCCCCAGCCGGAGAGAGCCGTGGAAAAGCTGAGGTGGTTTACTATCCTCAAGGCGGAGTAGACCAAGCAATTAAAAAGGTTGAAGAGCTAATAGCTCCAGAACTAATTGGATTGAACGCGGATTTTCAAGAAGAAATTGACAAAAGACTGCATGAAATGGACGGAACGAAGGACTTTAGGATGATAGGTGGAAACACAGCCTTCGCTATTTCGCTGGCGAACGCTGAGGCTGCTGCAAATTCTTATGGTCTACTTCTCTTCCAATATTTAGGCGGATATATCGCCCATAAACTGCCCTACCCTCTTGGAAACGTAATAAGTGGTGGAAAACATGGTCAAGGAAAAACCCCAGACATGCAAGAATTTCTGGTTCTTCCACATGGAGCTGAATCCTTTTTGGAAGCCGCAGCAGCCAACGCTCAAATTCACAGAAGAATAGGCAACATACTAAGGAAAAAGGATAAGCTTTTTGGCGGTGGAAGAAGCGATGAAGGAGCATGGATTGCGAATATTGGAAATCTTGAAGCCTTAGAAGTTTTGGCTGATGCATGCGAAGAGATGGGGAACGAGTTAGGTTTTGAATGCGGTTTAGGCGTTGATGTAGCAGCATCCTCTATGTGGAGCGCTAAAACGAAAACTTATATCTATAAGAAGGAGGGGGAAAAACGAGATTCCGGAGAACAGCTAGAATTCATTTTGAGACTGATAAAAAAATATCGTCTCATCTATGTTGAAGACCCCTTCCATGAAGAAGACTACAAAGGCTTCGCAGAACTCACAAAAAAAGCAAAGAACTGCTTGATCTGCGGTGACGATCTGTTTGTTACAAACAGTGAAAGGTTAAACCGTGGAATAAAATTACACGCGGCCAATGCGATCATAATAAAGCTGAATCAAATAGGCACGCTTACCGATGCTTGGGAAACAATTGAAATGGCGAAGCGGGCTGGATATGTCCCAGTGATGTCGCATCGTTCAGGCGATACGTGCGACTGGCATATAGCCCACTTGGCTGTAGCCTTCAGATGTCCAATAATAAAGATAGGTGTTGTTGAGGGAGCAAGAATAGCGAAGATAAACGAGTTGATAAGGATGGAGGAATTTTTAGGGGATAGAGCCGAAATGGCTGACCTCTAAATGCTTTAGGAGGAGGAAAATTGTCGGACGATGAGGAAATTAAAGATGAAAAATTTGGAAAAGAGGAAGAAACAACAAGCGTAAGCATAGAGGAAGAGCTTCTATTACCACGAGATACGCTTCTCTCCGCGGGAATACATATTGGAACAAGAATGAAGACGAGAGACACGGAGCTGTTCATATACCGCGTTAGACCAGACGGCCTATTCGTCTTAGACGTTAAAAAAACGGATGAGCGCATAAGAGTGGCCGCAAAATTTCTGGCAAGATTCGAACCATCAAAAATCGCTGCAGCCGCAGCCAGACTTTACGCACAAGAACCCGTTAGAAAATTCTGCGAAGTAACCGGAGCCATTCCCGTTGCTGGACGCTTTATTCCAGGACTTTTATCAAATCCGTTGTATCCCAACCGCATCGAACCAGATGTGTTAATTGTTTCCGATCCAAGGGCGGATTCCCAAGCAGTTAGGGAAGCATCTTCAGTGGGCATACCCGTAGTAGCCCTATGCAGCACAGACAACGAGTTTTCAGGTGTAGACTTGGTGATTCCAACAAACAATAAGGGTAGAAGAGCCTTAGCAGTCATCTATTGGCTTTTGGCAAGGCAAATATTGCGGGAAAAAGGTGAACTGGCACCTGACAAGGATTTACCCTTAACAATCGAGGATTTTGAAGCTAAGATTTCGAGGGAAGAGGAAGGAGGCTAACGGAATGACGAAGGTTCGGCGTCCGTGCCAAGCCGGGGCCTTCTATGCGGGAACAGCTGAATCATTAAAGAGGCAGATAGAAAACTGCTTTCTCCACGAGCTTGGACCCGGAAAAATCCCAGAAGTTGTTGAGACCGGGCCGAGACGGGTAATAGGTTTGGTTTGTCCACATGCGGGTTACATGTTTTCGGGTCCTGTGGCAGCTCATGCCTATTACAAGCTGGCTTTAGACGGTAAACCTGACGTTGTGGTTCTTTTCGGTCCCAACCATACTGGTTATGGTAGCGGTTTGGCTGTTATGAATGAGGGTTTTTGGCGTACACCTCTTGGCGATATTGAGATAGATGGAGAATTGGCTGATCAGATTGTGCGTGAATCACGTATTGTTGACGTTGATGATTCTGCCCATCGTTTCGAACACTCAATTGAGGTTCAGCTTCCGTTCCTTCAGTATCTTTACGGTTCAGCATTCAAGATTGTACCCGTCTGTTTCTTGATGCAGGATTTATCCTCAGCCAGAGAGGTTGGAAAGGCAGTAGCCACGGTTTTAGCTGAGAAAAACGCGGTTATTATAGCCTCTTCAGACATGACGCATTATGAGCCTCAGGAAAGTGCGGAAAGAAAGGATAAGATGGTCCTTGAAGCCGTGGAGGCAATGGATGAAGCCAAATTTTATTCAGTTATTGAGGCTCATCGTGTTAGTGCTTGCGGTTACGGTCCAATAGCCGCTTTGATTACTGCTGCGAAGATTTTGGGGGCGAAAGAAGCAAAACTATTATGTCATAAGACTAGTGGAGATGTTATTGGCGACTACTCAAGTGTGGTTGGGTACGCAGCCGTGTGCTTCACAAAATAGTGATGTATAGATGGGGGTTATTGCTTCTGCTCCCGCAAAGGTGATACTTTTTGGAGAACACTTCGTAGTCTACGGTGAACCAGCCATAGTCTTAGCCATAGACAAAAGAGCATATGCAAAGGCGGAACTACGCGACGACAAACGACTGTATCTGCGTTCTGTAAACCTTAACCTTGCAGGATACTTTGAAAATGGAATTTTTAACGTTGAACAGGGCAATGCAAAAGAAGCGAAATTAAAATTTGAGCCGTTAAAGCTTGCTGTGGAAAAAGTCCTAGAAATTCACGGAGAAAACGTTGGTTTAAACATTGAAGTTAATTCAACGGTTCCAGTTGCCGCTGGATTAGGGTCCTCGGCAGCCGTGGCAGCAGCCGTAACAGCGGCTGTTGGCGCCCTCCTAAACGTGAAAATGTCAAAAGAAGATGTTTTCCGCATATCCTTTGAAGCTGAAAGAAGCGTGCATGGAACCCCCTCAGGAGTAGACCCTGCGGTTTCAACCTTCGGCGGCACACTTTTGTTTCAGATGGACACCGGATTTAAACCGTTAGATATTAAGGCTGACGTTCCACTTGTTATTGGCGATACTGGTGTTGAAAGATCTACGCGTGTTCAAGTTGCAAAGGTGCGAGGTGTAAGGGATAAGTATCCACGGGTTGTGGAACCAATGATACGGACTGCCCGTGAAATCGTTTTAAGAGCCATAGATGCTCTCAAGGAAAATGATTTGGAAACTCTTGGGGATTTAATGAACATCAACCACGCCCTGCTTTGCGGATTAGGAGTTTCGGATGAATCATTAGAATGGCTTATAAACGCTGCACGAAAAGCTGGTGCCCTAGGTGCAAAGTTAACTGGTGCCGGTGGCGGTGGATGCATGATAGCCCTAGCAGAAAATGAAAGGCTTGAACAGGTTTTAGAAGCTATTCAAAGGGCGGGTGGAAGAGCGTTCATAGCCAAGAAAACAGATGAGGGTGTTAGGGTTGAGCAGACTTAAATCTACAATTTTGAAAATCGGTGGTTCGGTGATTACAGATAAGGGTAAAGAGCTTGAGGTGCGAATGCAAGCTATAAACCGTTTGGCAGAAGAAATACAAAATGCAAACGTTGAAAACTTGATAATTGTTCATGGCGGTGGAAGCTTTGGGCATCCACTTGCACAAAAATATGCCATAAAAGAAGGGTTCAAAAAAGAAACTCAGAGAATTGGTTTTTCAGAAACACATCATGTCATGACCGTGCTTAACGGATTATTCATGGATGCATTAATATGGCGCAACATTCCAGCAGTAAGCATCACCCCTTGCTCATGCATAATAACAGAAAATGGCAGAATCCGATGCTTTGAAGATGCACCGTTAAAGTTGTTCTTAAAGGCGGGTTTCTTACCTGTCCTCTACGGAGATGCAGTCCCGGACACAAAGTTAGGGTTCACGATACTGTCGGGCGACCAGCTGGTCTCGGTGCTTGCCACAAGGTTCAACGCAGAACGCATCATAATAGGTGTTGACGTGGACGGATTGTATAATGCTGACCCGAAGGTTAAGAAAACTGCGAAAATGTTCAGGCGCCTAACATTAAAAGAGCTGAAAAAACTCCAGAACAAACTCGGCGAGTCAACGGCTTGTGATGTTACAGGAGGCATGTGGGGCAAGATAGCCGAGCTTTTACCAGCCATAGAGCTGGGAATCCCTATAACCATCGTAAATGCCGCGAAGCCAAACTATATTTACAAGACTCTTAAAGGAGAAAAGGTGAAAAGCACCTTAATAGAGAAGGAGTAGAGTTGACTAAAGAAACAAGAAAGCGTAAAGCAGACCATATAAAAATCTCCCTAAACCAGGATGTTCAAGCAAGAAAAACCACAACGGGTTTCGAAGAAATCCATTTTATTCACAAGGCTTTGCCAGAAATTAACAAGCAAAAAATAGACCTATCCACAACCGTTTTTAACCACAAGTTTGCTGCACCACTAATCGTAGGCGCTATAACTGGTGGAACACCAGAAGCAACGAAAATAAATGCAGCAATAGCTGAGGCCGTGGAAGAGTTAGGCTTAGGAATGGGTGTTGGGAGTCAACGGGCAGCGATAGAGGATAAAAAACTTGAAAAAACCTTCGCAGTGGCCAGAAAAAAGGCTCCAACAGCCTTTTTAATCGCCAACATCGGTGGAGTGCAACTTGTTAACGGATACGGCCCAAAAGAAGTGAAAAAAGCAATAGAAATGATTGAAGCAGATGCCATCGCAATACATTTAAATCCGTTACAAGAGGCTGTTCAACCAGAAGGCCAAACAAACTTCCGGGGAATCCTCAAAAAAATAGGCGAAATCGCTAAAGAACTGGACAAGCCTGTGATTGTGAAAGAAACGGGCGCCGGCATTGCCGCTGAAGAAGCGAAGAAACTTGAGGCTGCAGGTGTGAAAGGCATAGACGTAAGTGGAGCGGGCGGCACAAGCTTCGCCGCGGTTGAGTATTACCGTGCGAAAAGACGTGGGAACAGATTCCAAAGCAGATTGGGCGATGTTTTCTGGGACTGGGGCGTTCCAACAGCCATAAGCGTCGTTGAGGTTTCCCAAACAGTGAGCATTCCAGTTATTGCTTCCGGAGGAGTATGCGACGGAGTAGACATGGCTAAGGCTTTAGCCCTAGGTGCAAGCCTAACAAGTCTTTCCCGACCAGTGCTGCGGGCGGCGGTTAAGAGCGTAAAAGAAACAAAAGATGCTCTTTCACTTTTAATAGAAGAATTGAGAAATGTCATGTTCCTTGTGGGAGCATGTTCTGTTCAAACTTTGCGGGAGATTCCTCTTGTTATAACGGGTGAAACAGCAGAATGGCTAAAGATGAGAGGTTTCAACGTAGAAAGCTATGCGCGGAGAGGGAGGGATTAACTTTGAACATTGAAAAGTTTCTTGAAGAGAAAGCCGCCTTAATAGACAAGGTTATTGAAAAGTATATTCCTAGATTTCTCTCAGAAAACGCTGTTCTTTTTAGGGTTCATCCGCCACGTTACGCATATAATCTGGAAGTCCTAAACAAAGCGGTTGCTGAGCCCATATGGGAGTTTCTTGATAGAGGCGGAAAGAGGTGGCGTCCAAGCCTTTTCTTACTAATTTGTGAAGCCCTGGGCAAAAACCCTGAAGATTTCGTTGAGTTCGCCATAATTCCGGAAGTAATCCACAATGGAACACTGATGATAGATGACATAGAAGACGCATCCGAATTCCGAAGAGGAAAACCATGCACATACAGGATTTACGGCTTAGACATAGCCATAAACGCCGGAAACGCCATGTATTATCTACCGCTTTTACCGCTGATAGAAAACAGAGAAAAGATTTCCAAAGAGAAGCTCTGCAGAATCTACGAGATTTATGTGCAAGAGATGATTAGCCTAAGCCTCGGTCAAGCAATGGACATAGCGTGGCATAGAGGCTTAGCAGATGCAGACGCAATAGATGAAAAGGACTATTTACAAATGTGCGCCTACAAAACTGGAACCTTGGCGAGGATGGCTGCAAAAATGGCTGCCGTACTAGCGGATGCAAACGAAGAACTCGTGGAAAAGCTTGGACGCTTCGCTGAAAGCATAGGCATAGGCTTCCAAATGCAAGACGACATCCTAGATTTAACAAGCATAGAGTTTACAGAAAAGAAAGGTGGACGCGGACAAGACATAACAGAAGGAAAAAGAACCCTAATAGTCATCCACACATTAACGGTTGCAGACGCCAAAGATAAGGAAAGACTCATTAAAATTCTAAAAATGCATACTTCAGACCAGAAACTCAGAGATGAAGCCATAACAATAATGCAAAAGTATGGCTCCATAGAATACGTCAAGCAGTTTGCAAGGAAATTGGTTGAAGAAAGCTGGAGGGAAGTCGAAAGGCTTCTGCCAGCTTCAGATGCGAAGGAAAAATTAAACGCTTTCGCAAAATTTCTAATTGAAAGAAGAATCTAATTGAAAGAAGAATCTAAACATCATAACAGAGTGTTAAACAATTGACATTTGGAGAAGATGCTGAACTTAAGGAACTAATTCGAAAAATCGCTTTGCTAAACGCTATTAGACACGATGGCAAAGCACAAACAGGCCCTGTTATCGGAAAACTTTTAGGTGAAAAACCAGAGTTAAGGACAAGAGCGAAGGAAGTTAACAGCCTTGTTAGCAATGTTGTTCAAGAAGTTAACAGTCTTTCCTTAAACGAGCAGAAACGCATTGTTGAGGAGAAATGGCCTGAAGCCCTCGTAAAGGAAAAGTTTGAAGAGGAAAAGCGTCTTCCACCTTTGCCTAACGTGGATAAGTATGCTCAAGTTGTTACGCGTTTTTCGCCGAACCCGGACTGTGTTTTACACTTAGGTTCAGCCAGAGCCATTGTATTATGTCACGAGTACGCACGCATGTACAAAGGAAAATTCATCCTACGCTTCGAGGACACAGACCCAAAACTGAAAAGGCCAGTTTTAAAGTTTTACGACCGTATTAGAGAGGATTTGGCTTGGCTTGGATGCAAACCGGACGAAGAACATATTCAAAGTGATAGAATCCCTATCTATTACGAGTATGCTGAAAAACTGCTTAAGGAAGGCAATGCCTACGTCTGCACATGCCCGCCAAAACTGTTCCGAGAAAAAGTGTTAGCCAGTAAGCCATGCGAATGCCGCAATTTACCGCCACAAGAGCACATCGCAAGATGGCAACGCATGCTTGAAGGCGACTTCAAGGAAGGAGAAGCCGTAGTCCGCGTAAAAACGGATCTGAACCATCCAAACCCAGCGGTTCGAGACTGGCCTGCCCTCCGTGTCATAGACATTGAAAAATATCCACATCCACGGGTTGGAAGCAAATACCATGTCTGGCCACTATACAATTTCGCATGCGGCATAGACGACCACCTAATGGGTGTGACCCACATAATCAGAGGAAAAGAACATTTAACAAACATGGTTCGGCAAGAATACATGTACAAGCACTTGGGCTGGCAGTATCCAGAAGCCATACACTACGGCAGACTTAAAATTACAGGGGCATCCCTAAGCAAGTCAAAAATTGTTCAAGGAATGAGGGAAGGTCTCTATAAAGACTGGGATGACCCTCGTCTAGCAACATTTGCAGCCTTAAGAAGAAGGGGAATAATGCCTGAAGCAATAAAAAAGTTGATAATTGATGTTGGACCGAAAACTTCAGACGTTGTTTTAAGCTGGGAAAACCTTTACGCATATAACCGCAAAATCCTAGACCCAAAAACAGACAGATACTTCTTCGTGCACAACCCAATACAACTAACAGTTAAAGACATTCCAAAAACCTTCAAGGCAAAACTCCGCTTGCATCCAGACCACCCTGAAAGGGGATTCAGAGAATACGCAATAACGCCCAAAAGAGACGGTAATTCTGCAGCCTTATGGATTTCAAAAAGTGACACGGCCGCTTTAAAAGCTGGAAAGGTGATACGTCTCATGGGATTATTCAACATAAAAATTGAGAAAGTGAAAGCATATTCTGCTGAGGCATCCTTCATCAGCGAACCATACGAAGAAGCAAGAAAGGTTGGGGCACCACTGATTCATTGGATACCCATCGGAGCTGATATGCCCTGTCAAGTTGTCATGCCAGACGCAACAATAGCTGAAGGAATTGCCGAAAATCTATGCAGAAGATTGAAGCCAAACGATATAATA
>DAOUSM010000031.1 GCA_030627225.1 Candidatus Bathyarchaeota archaeon
CAAGGATATAAGTGAATGACATGGAACTCATCACAGATTTCTACTTTTTCCTGTTGTCAGTGATTTTCATATCTCTGTCCGGAGTTATGATGCCTGGACCTGTTTTTGCCGTAACAGTTGCAAAGGGATATAGAAATAAGATTGCGGGAACCTTGATCGCCTTAGGGCACGGATTAATAGAATTTCCTTTAATGTTTCTCATCTATTTCGGCTTTACATGGTTTTTCGCCTATAATACAGCTCAGAGGGTTATAAGCTTCATAGGAGGCTTAATCTTGATTTACATGGGTGTTCAAACATTTAGGTCTCAAAAGAAGACAAGCGAAGATTATGAGGATTCTGGACATAGCTCCTTTGTTGCTGGTGCTCTTACAACCAGCGCAAATCCATACTTCTTCATATGGTGGGCTACAATAGGCGCCGCCTTAATAACGAAGGCATTAGCTTTCGGGTTTATCGGCTTTTTACTATTCGCTGTAACCCACTGGTCATGCGACCTCCTCTGGGACACATTCATCTCCGTAACTGTCTTTAAGTCTAGGCGTTTCTGGACTAAAAGAGTGCATAATATAATATTCGGCTTTTGCTTTGTAGTTTTGATAGGTTTTGGTGCATGGTTTATTATCTCAGCATTACTCTAATTTGCCAACTTTTTTCAGTCTATACCGCTCATAGATTAGGTCTACCTTGTCTCCTCTAACTATGAATTCCACTGGAAGCTTTACGCCAGCCTCAACCGTATAGAACATCTTCACTTCACCCTCTATATTTTCTGGTATTAAGGGTATTATCATATCCGTATATTTGTCCTTGACCTCCAATTGGAGAATGCCGCCCTTGCTAACAACCTGTGCTTTCATTGTACCTTTATAAGTCTCGTAAAGCCCGGTTAACAAGTCAAAGGTTCTCTCCACCTTGATGAATGGAAGGTTTTCGGGGTTTTCGCCAAGCATTAGGGCTAGTCCATACAGGCCTATTTGGGATAAGGGATATCCGCTTCCATTTGCCAGAAGTGCTACGCCCATCCCTTTCTCTGGAATGTATCCCATGTATGCTGTGGCCACGAGCACGGAGCCGCCATGTCCTACTAACTTGTTGCCGAAGAAATTGGGAATTATGTGTAGACCGTAGCCGTAGGCTTCTCCGCCGAAGATTTGAAGAGGCAATTTTATCCTAGGCTTTTCCATCTCTTCTATAAAATCCGAAGGCAGCAAAGTGTTGCCGTCGTATTTTCCGCGGTTAAGATACATGGTTATGTAACGGGCTAAGTCTAGAACGTTGCTTATCAGTCCGCCGTCTGAAGATATTGGACTGTAAGCGTACATGGACTTTTTGCATTCTCCATCTCTTGTGATTATGTAGGGTGTAGCCACATCCAAGTCTGCTTCCACTTCCTCTTTTTTGAAGAAGCTCCTATTCATCTGCAGAGGCTCAAGAATCTTCTTTTTCACGTATTCTTCATAGCGCATACCGGCAAGCTTCTCGATGATGTATCCTAGGATTACGTAGCCTTCGTTTAGGTAGAACCATCTTTTACCAGGCCTTGTTAAGGCCCATTGGTTTGCTTCTTTCATAAAGGTGAAAATATCCTCGTAACTTGCTATGGGTATCCATTTGTCGCCAGCCCCTGTCATGTATCGGATGAGGGCTTCGGCATAAGCCAGTGCTGGTATGCCAGAAGCATGGCTCAGCAAGTGCCGTATCCTAACTGGTTCTTCTACAGATTTAAGGTCCAAGGGAACGTATTTGCTGATCGGCTCGTCTAGGCTTAGCTTTCCTTCCTCCATAAGCTGCATGATGGACAGAGCAGTGAATGACTTGGTGACAGAGCCTATTCCATAAAGTGTTTCAGGAGTAGCCCTAAGACCGTACTCCAAATCCCTAAAGCAGAAGCCTCGACTATAAACCACTTCTCCATCTTTAACGATGGCTACGCTTAATCCGGGTAAATGGGTCTTAGACATCTTTTCAAAAATGAAGTCCTCTAATCTGCCGAAATCCAGCATTTCAAATTTCACCTCTTTAAAAATAGGCTGTTATCTTCTTGATAAGCCTTGAGTTATGCAAGCGAGCATAAAGAAGAAAGAAAATGTTAAACCCTTAAGAAGTCAATTTTTCGCTAGAAAACTATTGGGGCTGAGAGAAATGGTTGGTGGCGAATTCCAAGTTGGTAAAGCAAAAGTCTGTCTGGTTCGAGGAGACATAACCGAACAAGACACGGATGCTATAGTGAACGCGGCTAATCCAGCCCTAATGAGAGGCGGAGGTGTAAGCGGGGCAATCCACCGGAAGGGCGGACCAAAAATACTTGAAGAATGCAAACGCATAAGGGCTACAGAATGGCCATACGGTCTCTCAACAGGAAAGGCTGTTATCACTTCGGGAGGCAATCTGAAGGCTAGATATGTCATCCACACTGTTGGACCAGTCTGGCATGGAGGCACCTATGGCGAACCAGAACTTCTGGCAGAAGCATACCGCAACTCATTAAGACTAGCAACGTCAAGAGGACTGAAAACCATAGCCTTCCCGTCAATAAGCACAGGCGCATACATGTATCCCGTCGAGAAAGCAAGCAGAATAGCTCTAATAACGGTGAAAGAGTTTCTAGAAAAAGAAGACAAACTCGACAAAGTAGTATTTGTCTTGTTTACGAAGCATGACTTAGGTATCTACAAAGAAGCAGCAAAAGAAATCCTTTAATGTTGGGTTGGCGTGTTGGTTGTTCCCAACTTCTAGAGGCTGGTTACTATTTGATATCGTAAAAAATCGTTGAATTTAACGAAAAGACAGAGATTTTCTGCGCAACCTCTACGGAAGATGTTAATTAGGAGAGCGATGATACTAGATTTCCTAAATTCATCTGATGGAAGGAACAGGTTGAGGATCAGAGGCTTTGAAGATATTAGGGATGGAATCATTGAGGAAGGAAAGAAACTAGAGGAACGTGTTAGGGATACGTGTATAATAGTTGTTCTCTTGGGAGCTGGAGGGAGAGGAATTGAAAGAAGAAGGGAAATTGCAAGGAAACTCGAAGAGAACGGGATACTTGTTCTAATACCTGAAGATGACTTCGCTCCAGATGTTGCTCCAAGCTTGACCGAAGAAGCTGTTCTAGAGAGGGCTGATGTTGATTTGATATTCGTGAACGTTGAATCTTGGGGGTCAGTTGTAGAATTCGTCCAGTTTCACGATAAAGAGCTTATAGCTCCAAAACTCAAGGTATTAACGCTCTATAAATATCACCCTCTTTATGGAAGCTCTAAAAGTTATCTGACAGATCTATACTTAACACACTTAGCGAAATACGGGCATGTTTACGCTTATGATGATGGAAAAGGAAGCGTCTTTCCAACCTCTGAGAAGATAATAGTGACTTTATCTCTGCGTTATAAGCAGTTGAAAGCTTTAGGTAAAATCTAGCTTTTCAGATAAAGACTTATTTACCTGATTTAACTAATTTTACTTTGGTGACGTGAATGGAAGAGGCTCGTAGGATGCTTAAAGTGTACAGGGCTCTGGACAACGACGATAGGCTGAATATTCTTCTCACCGTGTCAAGAGAACCTGATATGGCCTTCAACGATATCGCGAGAAAGACAGGAATTGATAGGGGGCTGCTTGCCTATCATTTAGGCGTACTAAAAAAAGTTGGATTGGTTGAGATGGAGTATGAGAGAAGGAGCAGGAAGTCCACAAAATACCGCCTAACGGAAGAAGGAACGGAAATCCTAAGGAAATTCAAACTAATCGAAAAACCAGTTAAACTTTCATGAAAAGATGTCTTTGTATAGCGGTAGATATACTCTTCTCTTAGTAGCTTTGTTCTTGACAACTGATGAAACAATCTAACCGATAAAAGCTGAATTAGGTTTAGGAATGCTCACTTCTTTTGTCGGAATGTGTATCTGTTCTTCTATCGCTTCCTCTCTAGGCAACTCTAAAACTCTTTTGGACAAATGCTTTAAAGCTATAGCAACATCTTTATCTGAAGTAAACCCTGCGCAATCCTTTGCTAAGGCAAGACAGTAATATTTCCTCATCTCATCGGAAAAAGGAAAAAATTCAGGATTAAAAACTATAATCGGTCTTTCACATCAGAACATCTGACGAAATATGTTTTGACAATCTCCATCTTTGCGCTATACTTTCTAGCCTCGATTTCTTTGATTGCAGTATGGATATCATTATATGGTTCGTATAGACGTAAAAGAGTAATGCCACAGGGGGCTGGTGTGTTGGTTGTAACCCGCCTTCTGTTCAATGTGGCATTCGACTAATCGGGCTACCCGCGCTTCATGTAGCGCTTCATCAGCGTCTGTTTGCCCTTTCCACTTGCAGGACGGCCGTTTCACCGTTTCGCATCTAGCATTCTCAACAACTTAGCATGCTTCATTGGCACCTGCTGGATGGACGTTTCGTTTCTGCTCCGGAGCCAAAGTTCTCGCCTTACGCCCTTGCAGGCGTTGCAATTCTACGTGTGGGCGGAGTTTCCTCAAGCCTCTTGTATGAGGCTCGAAGGCCACACGCCAACTTCGCCAGCCCAAATATTAATGCGCAACAGTAGGCAATAAGAATTTTGGAAACTTTATTTTATTGTCCACTTATTATGGATGTGAATGGGGTGGTAAGTTATGTCTAAGCGTGTTATTCTGATGACTGGAACACCTTGCGTTGGAAAAACCGCGGTTGCACGCTTGCTTACTTCTAAACTTGACGCTTTCTACGTGAATTTAACCGATTTGGCTCTACATGAAAATCTTATTTTAGGCAGAGATGAAGAGAGAGGCTCCATAATTGTTGATGAAAATCGTATGCTGTGCAGAATCCGTGAAATCATTGAGGATTGTTATAAAAAGGCTATAATTATTGATGGTCATTATGCTGTCAGCGTTGTTCCCAAAGAGCTTACAACCTACGTTTTTGTTTTGAGGCGTGACCCTGTTGAATTGCGAAGGTTTATGGAGCAATGTGGTTTTTCTGGGCGTAAGCTTTGGGAAAATTTGGCTTCTGAGATTTTGGATGTTTGCTTATGTGACGCGTTAAATGTTTATGAAGAGGGAAAAGTTTGTGAGTTAGATGTTTCAGGTAAAAGAGTGGAAGAAATCGTCGGCGAGATTTTGGATATTTTGAATGGTTCTAAGAAATGTCGTGTTGGCGTTGTGGACTGGCTAGGTAGGTTAGAGAGTGAAGGCTTATTGGAGGAGTTTTTAAGAATTTAATTAATGTTTTATCTTAAACCCATGGATATTTGTCGTTTGGTCAACAGTGTTATTTTCCTTCTGTTCCCATAGGACTTTGCGTGGTCGCTGAATTTTTCACCGATAATTATGGGATTCGTTAACCCCACATCATCAGAGGCCTTGTCAAGATTTATTACAATGTTCACGCCTATTGTTCTCTTCCAGTCCCTAATCCAAACCCCTTGCATCAAATGTCCCTTCTGAACTATCAAATCGAATTTTCTCGAGATTCCACTGTAACCGTCCAGTGTTGTCATCTCTTGCTCAACCTTGTAGCCTTTCTTCCTAAAGTATCGTATTGCCAACTGCACCAAATTCAACCGTGATTTTGCCTTCGCTTTTTCTTCGCTGCTCATTAGTTCTCCTCTTGCACTAAGCGTTATTTATCAGATTGTGGAAAAGGTTTTCGGATGAGTGAGGCTTATGACTTCCTTCGTAATCGTTGTTTGCAGCAAATGTGGCGGTTTGCTTGCAGCTAAAGCCGAACAGAAAACAAGAATTTGTCCTTACTGTGGATTTAAGATCGTTTTGGACAAGTCTAAACGTGTCGCCGTTGCCAATAGTGCACGCGAGGCATCCATGATTCTGAAGAGGTTAAAGAGGAAAGCAGCGGAAAAACGAAGAAGCTAGCTATGGTGCATTAGTCTTTTCTTTAGGCAAAATTTAGGATTAACCAAACATTTTTAAGGGATACCTAAAATTTTTACAATCGGTGATGCTCTTTGGGTGTTAAAATAAGTGCGACTCCAAAAGAGGGCAGATATTTAACGTTCATGTATAGACAGCAAATCGAAGAAGGTAGGAGGGTTACGACCACAATTTTAGCCAAATCTTTCAAAGTTAACCCGGCAACTGTAACAGAAATTCTTCAAAAACTTGCTGAGAAAAAATTAGTGGAATACACACGCTATTATGGGGCTGGGCTCACTGAAAGGGGGGTTGTGAAAGCCCAAAAGCTACTGAGGAAGCATCGAATTTTAGAAGTTTTATTTGTGAAATTTTTGAGGTATGATGCTGAGAAAGCATGCGAAGAAGCTTCTAAAATAGACTATTATTGTTCTGAAGACTTAATAAACGCGATTTGCCGAACTTATGAACATCCAAATAGGTGCCCGTGCAACAAAATAATATTCAGCGACCCAAAATGTAGGGGGCAGCAGTAAACTGAAAAATATTACCGAATCGATAATCGGTGACTTTGATGGTTGAGTCCTTCTGGGCGGTTGTAGCTAGCCTATTAGCTTGTTTGATCACTACGATAGGGATATACACAATAAGAAAATATGAGGAGTGGAGCAAAAAATCCGTAACTTACTTTATATGTTTCGCATCTGGAGTGCTTATATCCGTGTCATTTTTGCATATAATCCCTAAATCCTTTGAGATGAACGTGAATGCGCCTATTTTTCTGTTAGCTGGATATCTCTTCCTTCATATAACCAACCGATTTCTAAGCAGCTATATATGTGACAAGCTTGGCAGTATAAAGGGTAACTTAGGACCTATAGCCGCTTTGGGGATAGGCTTTCATTCCTTCGTAGACGGCATTATCTATTCGGTGACTTTTAGCGTAAGTGTGTTCACCGGAACGTTAGCTGCCTTGGGAATGGTGCTTCATGAATTTCCTGAAGGTGCAGTCACGTTTCTACTTCTACTGGCAAGTGGTCTTGATGAGAAAAAGTCAACAAGGTATGCTTTCCTTGCAGCAGCGGTATCAACACCGTTAGGAACTTTACTATCCTACCCATTCATGGGTGGTCTAGAAGAATCAGTTCTAGGAGCAATGCTTGCGTTCTCAGCAGGCGCACTAGTTTACGTCAGTGCTACGCATCTCCTGCCTCAAGCAGAAAAAGAAAGTAAAAAGTACAGTATCCTTGCACTAGCTATCGGGATACTAGTCGCCATACTTATACTCATAGCGAAAGGTTAAGCTACATCCAGAGATAACGTAGTTCTGACTATAAGAGTCATCGTAATTTTTCCGTGCTTTAGCCTTAAACGGTAGCTAAAGCATCCCTAATTGCTGAAGCATTTCGCACGTTTTACATATTTCTCCGGTTGTGGGCTCTCCGCATTTGGCACATTCCGTTAGCTCTTCTTTTGCGCCAATTTTTTCTATCGCTGGTCTAATTTTTTCTATCGCCTTGAGTATTGTGAATTTTATTCCAGCGTGTTTCTGTTCCATTCTGTTCAGAAAAATGCGTATGTCGTTTCTTAGGGCTTCTGAAGCGTATGGGCATGGCATGCTTTGAAATCTTATTTTTCTTATGTAGGCGTAAAGGGCTGTTTCCTTTTCTGGAATTTCACAGAAGGGCTTTATTCTCTGCACAAGCTTTGGATGCACCTTGTCTGTGATGGGCTTCTCTCTTGCTATTCGTAAAGCGTCACCGTGAAGAATGTTCAAAAGAATCGTCTGTGCTTCATCATCCAGTGTGTGGGCGGTTGCAAGCTTATCTGCTTTGACGTTTCTTGCGGCGATGTTTAATGCTTTTCTTCGCAGAACACCGCAGTACGCGCATGGTGTTAGTCCACCACCGCCTTTTCGTTTCAGACGCTTAACAATTTGGTCTAATGTATAGCCGTAAAGCTGCTTAAAAGAGACAATGTGATGTTTTATGCCGAGTTTTTCGCAGTTTTCCGCCGCCATTTTTATGGCTTTGTCACGGTATCCTCTAATTCCCTCATCAACCGAAACCGCAACAAGTGATGCTCTTGGGTAATTTCGCTCTATTTTGGCTAGAATATGCAGTAGGCTTAAGCTGTCTTTCCCGCCTGAAACTGCCACAGCAATCCTGTTGTCGTACTCTAGCATTTTATATCTGGCAATGGTTGCCCTAATTTTGTATTCAATAGATTTGATAAAGCA
>DAOUSM010000045.1 GCA_030627225.1 Candidatus Bathyarchaeota archaeon
AAAATCTTAAGTGGATTAGATGTTTATAATCTGAGCAGATGGTGAACTATTAAATGCATGTTCAATTGTTAAGAGAAATAGAAGAAGAGATCACAAATCTTCTAAGCGATTTAATCCGCATAAACACAACAAATCCCCCAGGAAACGAAACACAAGCAGCAAAATACTTGGCTGAAACCTTAGAAAAAGACGGTTTCAAATGTGAACTTTTCGAGTCTGCACATGGAAGAGGTAGCTTAATCACACGCCTTAAGGGAACTGGTGAAAAACCAAACCTGCTTTTATTGTCGCATTTAGACGTTGTGGCTGCAAATCCAAAGGAATGGAGCGTGGACCCCTTTGCAGGCTTAGTTAAAGATGGCTTCGTTTGGGGACGTGGAGCACTGGACATGAAATCGATGACAGCCATGGAAGTCATGGTTATGAAACTTCTGAAAAGAAACAATGTGAAGCCGAAAGGTGACATAATATTGGCTGCAACAGCCGACGAAGAAAAGGGTGGAGAAGCAGGAGCAGGCTGGCTTGTAAGCAACTATCCAAAGAAAATCCGGGCAGACTATGTGATAAACGAGGGCGGAGGCTTAGCGATCCCAATCAACGGAAAGAACATCTACACGGTTCAAACAGCAGAGAAGGGAATTCTATGGTTTAAAGTTAAGGCGAAAGGTAGACCTGGACATGGTTCGGTGCCAGGTGCAGCGGACAACGCCATACTGCGCATGAACAAAGTTGTTGAAAAGCTTGGAAACCATCGTTCAAAAATCTCGCTTGTTCCAACTGTAAAGCAGTTTCTAAGCGAAATCGCAAAGGAAAACAAAGTTGCACAACAAGCTTTGTCGCTTTTGCTTCAAAACCCAGAGCTGGGAGATCATATTCTAGATCAGGTTGCCCAGAAAGACAAGGCTATGGCTGAAGAGATACGTGCAATGCTTAGGATGACTATTGCACCAACAATTATTCATGGAGGTGTAAAAGAGAACATAATTCCTTCAGAATGCGATGCCGTTTTTGACTGCAGAATCTTGCCTGGACAAAACCCAACCGACGCGTTAGACGAAATAAAGGGCTTGCTAAGGGATGTTGACTTAGAAAAATTAGGGTTCGAAACAATTCAAGCCAACGAACCATCTGAATCGCCAACAAACACGCCGCTTTACGAGCAGATTATAAACGTTTTGAAAGAGTTTGAACCAGACTGTTCTGTGGCGCCGATCCTGCTTACTGGCGGAACTGATTCTCGTTTCTTCAGAAAAATGGGCAGCATATGCTACGGTTTTCAACCAATGCGTGCAGATCTACCTTACGGCGAAATCTTAAAAATGACCCATGGCATAGACGAGCGTATCTCCATAGAAAATCTGGTATTTGGGACAAGCGTCCTCTATAATGTCGTTGAAAAGTTTATGACCTGAGCGTCTGTTGCGAGCGAAGTTATAAATATAGGTTTGAATGGTTTTCTTATGCTCTTCTAAAGGAGGCTTTAATATGCCGGCAGTAGAGGTTGGTAGAATCTGCGTGAAATTGGCTGGTCGAGAGGCTGGAAGGAAATGCGTAATAGTTGACATAATCGACAAAAGCTTCGTGTTAATAACTGGTCCTAAAACCGTGACCGACATAAAAAGGCGGAGATCAAACGTAAACCACATTGAACCTCTTCCAGACAAAATTGACATTAAGCGAGGGGCATCTGACGAAGAGATCATGGAAGCGCTTAAGGCTTCAGGCAAGCTGGAAGAAATGGCGCAAGTGGTTAAGCCAGCTTTGGCTCCGGTCTAAACTCTTATACTTCTAAACGCTTTTTCTACATCATAGGAGTGTAGTATAAGATATGCCTAGAACAGTTGTTCCATGGGAAATTGAGCGTAAATTGTTGGTGAAGACTGAAGACAAAACGAATCCGCGTTACGGCTATAAACCAGAGGAAAGACCAGCTGAAGATTACATAAAATACGGCGTCATCAACCTGGATAAGCCAGCTGGCCCCACAAGCCACGAAGTAGCCGCATGGGTTAAACGAATCCTAAACATTCAACGCGTGGGTCACGGCGGGACTCTAGAGGCTTAAACCAAGCCAGAGAAATCCCCACGTGACCGGTGTCCTACCAATCACCCTAGAAGAAGCTAGGAAAATTGTTCAAGCTCTGCTTTTAAGCGGAAAAGAGTACGTTTGCCTAATGAAACTTCATGGAGAAGCAACAGAAGAACAAGTAAAAAAAGTCCTAAAAGAGTTCGAAGACACAATTTATCAGAGACCGCCCTTAAGAGCTTCAGTTAAACGCCGACTACGAACAAGAAAAATCTACTACATAGACTTTCTTGAAATGGAAGGACGAAACGTGCTATTCAAAGTTGGATGCGAAGCGGGAACGTATATCCGCAAGCTGTGCTTCGATATTGGCGAGGTCTTAGGATGCGGGGCTCACATGCAGGAACTACGTAGAACAAGAGCCGGACCTTTCGTTGAAAACGGAGATATCGTAACATTACATGAGGCGGCTTACTGGTTTATGGAATGGCAACAGCAAAAAGACGATAAAATCTTAAGAAAATTCATACAACCCATGGAGAAGGCTTTAGCTTTAGTTCCAAAAATTTACATCCGAGATTCCGCCGTAGACGCCGTTTGTCATGGGGCAAACTTGACTGCACCGGGCGTTTTATCCCTTGAAACTGGAATAAAGAATGGTTCAATGGTTGCAGTTTTCACACTTAAAGGCGAAGCTGTGGCTTTGGCTAAGGCTGTGGCTTCTACTGAAGAGATTTTGAACATGGAGCATGGTGTTGTTGCTAAAACTGAAAGGGTTTTGATGTCTCGGGGCACCTATCCCAAATGCTGGAAAAGCGGCGAAACATAAATGCGCAAAGAAAGTGAAAGCCAAAACCACTATTTTGCAGCACATCCAAAATCCAAGATAAAGCTTGGAATAATACACACGCATCTTCGTGGAAGACCTTTCGAATTCTTGACGGCTTCGGGCGTATTTTCCAAAAAGCGTGTTGACTTAGGCACGAGACTTCTAATAGAATCCATGGTTCTTCCTGAAAAAGGATGTGTTTTAGATGTAGGATGCGGTTATGGCGCTGTTGGAATTGCAGCCGCCGTTTTTAATCCAAATTTACGAGTGGTCATGGTTGACGTGAACGAACGGGCTGTCCGGCTCGCAAAACAAAACATCGAAATCAACAATGTCAACAATGCAGAAGTTAGACGCGGCCACCTATACGAACCAGTTAAAAACTCAACCTTCAACTGTGTTCTCTCGAACCCTCCGGTAAGCGCTGGAATGGAAACAGTCAAAGCAATAATTGTTGAAGCACCAAAACACATGACGGATAAAGCCCTCTTCCAAATGGTTGTAAGGTCAAAAATAGGCGGGAAAAGACTGCGTACGCTTTTAGAATCAGCCTTCGGAAACGCTGAAATCCTCGCAAGAAAAAGTGGCTATCGCGTTTTTATCTCGGAAAAACAATAAATTGGCTATTGAGCATTTGAATATGGCGATGCCGGGGTCTCCTAGCCAGGTAGGGAGCAGGCCTGGAGACGCTTAAAAGGCTAAAGTGCCTAACAGCCTGTGGCCCCTCGGGGCCGCGTGGGTTCAAATCCCACCCCCGGCGCCAAACTTTTAGCCTTAACTTAACGGTTTCATAATTTTCTTGCTTTAAAGCCTAGGAGAATGTGTTCTGTCCTTTGAAAGCCTATTTTTTCGTAGATCCTTCTTGCTGGAAGGTTGTCCTTTGCAACCCAGAGCACAGCTTCCTTGCCTAGGTTAATTAACTCTTTCACCAAGGCAGAAATCGCCGAAGTTGCAAGACCTCTGCCTCTTAGAGAAGGGATGGTGTATACTCCTCTAATGAAGGCTATGTTATCTATGATTTCAGGGACGGTTGCAATAGATGCTAGCGCATCCTTTTCATATGCCCCAAAGGCAATGCCTCTTCGAACTGCGTTATCAACGCGTTTTTTCCATTCTTCTCCAAAATGTTTCGAAATCCCATTAAGATCTTCGATTTCCAACTCTTAACCTGATGTCGGATTAATGGTTTGAAAGCATCAGCGTTAGCCTTCATAACAAGATATGTAGTGACTTGGCTTTTGCTTGAAGGGTCTGTTGGCTCAACTGGCTTGAAAAACTCTTTAACCACTGTTAGATGGTGAGGCTCTATGATGAATATGAGCTCATCCAAATCAATGCAATGTAAAAGTTTAGTCACGCTTTCTACAGTTCCATGTGTGTGAACTATTCTTTCGTCAAACTCGAGCATATAGCCGCATATCTCCGCATCTTTAAGGGCCACCCAAACCCGAGTCTTATCCCTCATATGCTTTAGATCATAGATTGTGAAAACATGTAAAATCATATCCCGGTTAAGAAAGTTAAGGAACAGTTTTTCGTTTGTCTTTTCAATAGGAATTACTTGCAAGGTGCCTCGCATTATGCTTCGCCATAAGCTATGTGATTGTGAGAGGATTATATGAACCTAACCCGCATCAAGGTCAAAGGTCTTAGGGCTCATGATAAAAACGAATAAAGTTTATTTGGAACAACTGTCTTGTTGATTTTGGCGTCTTGGCTTAGGCAGCCCTGGTAGTATAGTCCGGTCTAGTATAGGCGGCTGTCGCCCGCCCGACATTACATAAAACAATGTAACGGGAACCGGGTTCAAATCCCGGCCAGGGCGCCAAAATTTTAAGTTTTTACGTCTTTGTGGATTTGTGAGCAGCAAAGTGAAGAAAAAGCTGTTGCATATCCTTGTTTTTCGGCGAATTTTATTGCTTCTTCCGTTGGGAAGGCTATGCCGTTTACTCCTGCCTTTATGGCTAGGATGTCTGTTTCTGTTCTGTGTTTGCCTTTCGGTCGCATGCATCCAAGCGTTAAAGGTGTTTTAGGAAACATTATTCTTGCAGCTGCTGTGACTTTTGCGATTTCTGTTGGTTTTGGCGGTTCAACATTTTCCATTTCTGTTCCACGTATGGGCATGAAAGCAATTATGACTAAGGCTGAAGGCTGATGCTTCAAAATCATTCTTAAGGCTTGGAGTTCACCTTTTAATTTTCCATAATGAAGCCCGACAATAACGTGGGGAACAAAAGCTATGCCTGCATCGTGCAGAGCCTTTAATGAATCTTCGTAATCCTCAACTGTTATGTTCAGCTTGTAGATTTCCTTTATTGTCTCGTCTGAGCCTATTACGTCTATTAACGCAGCGTCAACTCCAGTATTTCCGAGCCTCTCAGCAGTCTCAAAATCTATTATTCCCGTGTGAACAAACACGGTCAAGCCTAATTCGCGTTTTATCCTCTCAATTGCGTCGATGAATTTTCCGAGGGGAACAGAACCGTTTGGTAGGCATCCGCCACTTATTAGGCAGCCCAAAGCTCCCTTACTTTTAAGATGCATACATAACTTGAAGAGTTTTTCTGGGGTGGTAGCGGGAAACATTGTTTCCAAAACCCTTCCACCGCAATGCTTGCAATTTAATGCACAGCTCTTACCCGTAACCGAGATTGTTGGAAAGTCTGTGGGCGAAGAACAATAATAGTTTGTCTTGTAATACATGAAACTTGGAGCGTAAAAACGAATTTTTCCCATTTTATAAGAACGTAGCAAATAATCACCTTCTAAAAATTGCCAAACTTCATTTTCAGACATGCTCCAAATCTCTTCCGGTGAAAGATTCATAGTGTCAGCCCTTGAAAGATTTGAAGCTTTCCGCTTGTTAAAGTTTTGTTTTTCGTCAACACAAATGACTTCACCTCGCATAAAGCAAATAAGAAAAACCAATTAAATGAGTAAAAGTGTGAAGATTATGTATGATGTTATAATCGTTGGTGCTGGTCCTACAGGACTAGCTGCAGGCATTTATTCCGCCTTTTTTGGTCTGCGAACGCTAATTTTGGAGTCCAATAAGAAAGCAGGTGGAAGAGTACTTAAGGCTCGAACCATAGTTAACTATCCGGGTTTTCCGGAGAAGGTTACGGGACATAAACTAGTAGCGAAGATGGTGCATCAAGCAGAGGAGGCTGGCGCAGAACTTCATACATCTGAAGAAGTTGTTAATCTTTCATGCAAGAAGCGGAAATGCGTTGAAACAAAACGGGATGTTTATTATTCAAATGCGTTAATTCTCGCTAGTGGTGCAGGAATGACGGGGCTGGATTTACAGGGTGCCACATGGATTGGTGATGGAGTTGCTTATTGCCGTGAGTGCAATGAGCCGTTGATCAGAGAAATGGATATAATCGTTATAGGAAACACTGAAAGAGCCGTTGATGAAGCTATTTACTTGAGTAAGATTGCTACACATGTACGGCTTGTTAACTACGCTAATCTGATTACGATGGGGACGAAAGTAAAAGAAAAATTAAAGAAGAATGGGGTAGAATTGATAGAGGATTTTGTTGGAGAAGCCGTTAAGGGTGAACCACCGCACAAACAACTTGTTTTGCGTCATTTAAGAAGTTCTGAGCTCAGAAAGCTTAAGACCAATATTGTTTTGGTGATCAGTCCAGTGGTTCCTTTCGTTTCAGTTTTGCGAAGAGCAGGAATTGCAACGCATCGAGCAGGTTGCGTTATTGTTGACGAGTTTGGAAGGACAAATGTTGAAGGAGTTTTTGCTGCTGGAAGCTGTGCTTCAGTAATGAAAGACATTATTCCTTCGTGCGTTGGCGACGGCACCACAGTTGCCGCTTGCGCTTGTTTGTATGTGAAGCATAAAACTTAGGACGTTTAGAGTTGTCTGCCACCGGAAAATTACCTGAAAAGATTCGTATTTCTCTAGGCTCTGCTATGGTTCTTGGGCTTTTGAAGGGAAAGCTTGATGCTATGCCCACAACTGTTTATTTACTGACTTATAGGTGGGGTAAGTGCACTGCAAACTGTGGTTTTTGTCCACAAGCTAGGGGAAGCCACGGCAGAGCTGACTTGCTTTCGAGGGTTTCGTGGCCTGTTTTTACAGCAGAGCGTGTGCTTAACGGA
>DAOUSM010000027.1 GCA_030627225.1 Candidatus Bathyarchaeota archaeon
CTACCTTTACGGTGTCTTCGTAACCCAGGGGCTAAGTGCCGCTGTTGCCATAACTGCATTGCTAATAATAACGGCAGTGGCAATATTTGTGATAATTAAGCTGGTTACAGCTAAGCCTCTTAAACCCGTGTATTAAGATAAACAGTAAAGGTGAAAGTGGGAACTGTGAGCATCCGTGTGGAGAAGCTATCAAAAAAATGGGAAAACTTTTCGATACACAATGTTAGTTTAGGGGTTGCAGACGGTGAATATTTCATTGTATTGGGACCTACTGGTGCTGGGAAAACACTGCTGCTTGAGTTGATAGCCGGCTTCCATAAGCCTGACCTTGGAAAGATATGGATTAATAATGTGGATGTAACAGCTTTTCCACCTGAAAAAAGAGGGATAGGCTTCGTTCCCCAAGAATACATGTTGTTTCCCCACATGACCGTCTCCGAGAACGTTGAGTTTGGACTTAAAATGCATAATGTCCCGCAAGCTCAACGCAAAAAAATGGTTAAAGAAACACTAGAGTTTATGGGGCTTTCACACATACGCGGCAGACTTCCAATGACGCTGAGTGGGGGCGAACAGCAGAAAACCGCTTTGGCCAGAGCCTTAGTTATAAAGCCTAAAATCCTCTTGCTGGATGAACCTTTAAGTGCCTTAGACATAAGCACACAGAAGAAAATGCAGAACGAGCTGAAAAGACTACATAGAGAACTGAAGATAACAACGGTTCATGTTACACACAATCAAATCGAAGCCTTCATTCTCGCTGATCGTTTGGCAATTATGAAGGATGGAACAATAATTCAAACTGGTTCACCTGAGCAGGTTTTCCGCAAGCCTAAAGATGACTTCGTAGCTAGGTTTGTTGGATTCGAGAATTTATTCGAAGGCAAAATCGTTGAAACCCAAGAAGGTGTCGTTAAAATAGACATAGGCAGAGTTATGGTTGAAGCTGTGACTGAGAAGGTTGGAGGCTGCATGGTGGGTATCAGACCTGACGACATAATCGTGTCTAGGCAGCCGTTCAAATCAAGTGTGCGAAATATGTTGAAAGGGAAATTTGTGGATTTCGTGGATATGGGTTCCCTTGTAAGTTTAATCGTCAATGTAGAGGGTGCTTCCTTTGTTGCGTTAATTACGAAAAGGTCATTTCTAGAGATGAAACTTAAGAAAGGTTCCGAAGTCTATCTATTGTTTAAGGCTTCAGCAGTTCATGTAATCTGATTCTTCAACTCATACAGAATTACTAGAGCTTCGCCTAAAGGTATCTTCAGCCTTGCAGCTAATTCCGCTGGCGTTATGTCTGGTTTTTCATGAAGAACAACTTCTCTTATGTAAGCCTTATGATGTGAATACATCACTAGGGTGTGAACTGTCTCGATGAGTATGGGCCAGAGCTTTTCTTTTGTGTATTCTTCAAGGCTCATATGTCATCAAAATATATTGTGTTGGAGGTTGGTTATTCAATTTACCGTAAAGTAACCTCACATGTCCTTCGAAAAACCTTTCAATTGCTGTTTTATTCTTGCTGTTTCTCGCCTGACTTCTTGCATAGCTTGTTCAAACTTCGAAAAATACCAAGAAAAATGGTGAATTATTACAGTGAAAATGGAAAATAAGGGTGCAGAAAGCTGAAACCCAAAAATAAAATTTCGTGGAAAACTTTATTTTTAACAAATTAAACTTTTATCCAGTCATCTTGTGAGTTTTGGTTGGAGGTTTGCGTGATGGCGAGTTCACAATCTGTTACTCTACGTGTGGCTGAGGCTCACGGTAGAGATGTAGGTCGAGGCATAGCTAGAATAGATCCAAAAATAACAGAGGAGCTGGGCTTAACTGCTGGAGACATTGTAGAGATTTCTGGTAAACGCAAAACCGTAGCTATTTGTTGGCCAGGATACGCGGAGGACTATGGAAAGGAAATAATTCGCATAGACGGTTATACAAGAAATAACGCTGGCGTAAGCATAGATGAGAAAGTTAATGTAAAAAAGGTTGAGGCAAAAAATGCTCAAAAAATTACTTTGGCTCCAACAGAGTCTTTGCGCATTACTGGAGCCGAAGAATACCTCGCCCAACTTTTAGAGGGCAGAGTCGTCACCCGCGGAGACTACATTCCAATAGGGATAATGGGCAGAAAGGTCGACTTGATGGTTACAAGCGTTCAGCCTCCAGCCCCAGCAGTAATAATTACGTTGGACACGAAGATCGTTTTAACTGAGAAACCAGCAGCGGTTGTACGAGAAGTCCCGCGAATAACTTACGAGGATATAGGCGGGCTTGGGGAAGTAATAAGGAAGATTAGGGAAATGGTGGAACTTCCATTAAAATACCCGGAACTATTTGAAAGGCTTGGAGTTGAGGCACCTAAGGGCGTATTGTTATATGGTCCCCCAGGCACAGGCAAAACATTACTTGCGAAGGCAGTTGCAAACGAAACAAACGCCGCCTTCTATAGCATAAGCGGTCCAGAAATAATGAGCAAATATTATGGAGAAAGCGAAGAACGCCTAAGAGAAATCTTCAAACAAGCAGAGGAAAACGCTCCCAGCATAGTTTTCATAGACGAATTAGACGCTATTGCACCTAAACGTGAAGAGGTTACTGGTGAAGTCGAAAAAAGAGTGGTTTCGCAACTGCTGGCCCTAATGGACGGACTGAAACCGCGTGGAAGAGTAGTAGTTATAGGTGCAACAAACAGGCCGAACGCTTTGGACCCAGCTATTAGAAGAGGGGGTCGTTTCGATCGTGAAATAGAGATTGGTGTCCCAAACAAGCAGGGAAGACTTGAGATTCTGCAGATTCACACTCGCGGAATGCCTTTAGCTGAAGACATTGAGTTAGAAAAAATTGCAAGCATCACACATGGCTTCGTTGGAGCAGATCTTGAAGCTTTATGCAAGGAGGCCGCCATGCGAGCATTACGCAGAATCCTCCCAGAAATAGACTTTGAAAAGGACACTATTCCAGCTGAAATTTTAAACAAAATTACGGTCACAATGAACGACTTCATGGAAGCTCTCAAAGACGTTGAACCTTCAGCCATGCGAGAGGTGCTTGTAGAAGTCCCAACTGTCAAGTGGGAAGATATTGGCGGATTAAAGGATGTTAAGCTTGAACTTCAAGAGGCTGTGGAGTGGCCGCTCAAATATCCAGAAATTTTCGAGCACATGGACGCTAAACCTCCAAAGGGAATACTTTTGTATGGACCTCCAGGAACCGGCAAAACCTTGCTTGCTAAAGCAGTTGCAAACGAGAGCGAAGCCAACTTCATAAGTGTTAAGGGCCCCGAACTCCTCTCAAAGTGGGTTGGGGAATCTGAAAAGGCTGTGAGGGAGATTTTCAGAAAAGCGAAACAAGCAGCGCCAAGCATAGTGTTCTTTGACGAGATTGACGCCATTGCACCCGTGAGAGGCGGAGGCTACGGCGACTCGCATGTTACGGAACGCGTGATAAGCCAGCTTCTAACAGAATTGGACGGTCTCGAAGAGTTGAGGGGAGTAGTTGTCATAGCTGCCACAAATCGACCTGACATAGTTGATACGGCACTTCTAAGACCTGGAAGATTTGATAAACTTTTGTATAGTCCATTGCCAGACTTGGAAGCTAGAAAGGAGATTTTGAAGATTCATATAAGGAAGAAGCCTTTAGCTGACGATGTTGACCTCGAAGAACTTGCCAGAAGAACTGAAAACTACACTGGCGCAGACTTGGCTGCAGTATGCAACACGGCTGTCATGCTTGCTATAAGAGAACATATTATGAACAGCAAAAATCCAGAAGAAGCCAAGAAAGACATTAAAGGCTTAAAGGTTTACAAAAAGCATTTTGAAGAAGCATTAAAGCGCGTTAAGCCCATTTCTCAACGCGAACTTGAAATGTACAAGCAGATTTCAGAGGGGTTCGTGGAAAAAGCGAGGTGAAACTGGCACACATCCACAAAATTATCAAGGCAGTGATATAGGTTTCTAGACTGTTGGAAGTGATCAAGCGAAACGGTGAGATAGGAATCGGGTGGCTTCCCAATCTTTTAAGGGTATGGCGTCTCGTCCATAATCAAACCTTTAACTCTATCTATGGCAAGGAACCGGTTATAGACCACCGAACATTTTTACCAAGAACAAGGCATAGATGAAAAGTAGCACTGCGCCCTCTTTCCATCGCATTCTTTCGATTGAAAGGAAGTACCATAGAGAAAGGTTTGCGACCACGGAAAATGTTATCAGATCCATGAAAAGGACCATGTTGACCTTTGAAATGGGGGAGGTGACTAAGGCAGCTCCCAAGATTAACGTCACGTTTATGAAGCAGCTTCCGACGATCTCTCCAAAGGCAAGTTCGGGATGCCCTTGTGAAACCGCTTTGAGGCTTGTAACCAATTCAGGCAGGCTTGTGCCAAAGGCCACTAATATGCCACCTACGAAAATCGGCGGCACTCCTACTTGTGTAGCTATAGAGGATGCTGAGTCTACCATAAAATAGGAGCTTGCGATAACTCCCCCTATACCCAAGAGCGTCAGCAAAGTATACCGCCACAGTTTTTGCCTTTGCTCACCAAGGGAGCCCTCTTCGCCTCCCACTTTCTCTTTGTACATTTGATACATGTAAAAAATGAACATGAGTATGAGGATGAAGCCTACGAATTGGCTTGCGTACTGAATGTATGTGAGGGAAAGAGGAATGATCGATGAAACGAAAAGGGCAAAGTATAGGCTGCCAGATTCCTCTCTTATTATAAACGGAAAAAGCTCCTTAGTCTTCTTGTTCTTTATCTGTGTTAAAAGGAGAGTTGAGCCAAGGATAAGGCAGACATTTACAACGTTTGAGCCCAAAACGTTTCCTAAGGCTACTCCGATGTACTCTTCACCAAAAAGAGCCGCGATGATCACCGTGCACAACTCTGGCAGGGAGGTGGAGATGCCTATTAAGATGAAGCCGATGGTTGTTTTACCGAATCCTGTGATGTCCGCAACCCTTACGGCGTTGGTAATCACCATATGGCTGGCTTTATCCAAAATAAGGAATGAAGCTATTAGAATCAGTACGTTGACCGTCAGATTCTCAAACAAGGTAGTAGTAACCCCCTTCACGCAATCCATTAAGAGTTGGAATCTTTCACGTAAAAACTTTCTTATATGAAAATTTCATATTTTTAAAAAATCATGAGTGCGTTCCGGTTTTTAGAAAGCATCTAAATACTTTTTGGATGCAAATTTTTCAAGTTTACATCCGAGTTTAATTAACGGATCCGACGTTCTTTCACAAGAAATAGGTGACATATGAATGTTAGGGTGAGGGACAAAGAGATCGAGAAACTCAACCGTGGAATAGATCATCACTATTCATCTGGAGTATAAGTGAACATTGATTCAGAAGGGAAAACTGGATGTCGAAGATTAATGTGCTGAAGGATTTAGACATCATAGTGCATGACATAACTCATTTTGGAGGTTCAATAACATCTTTCAGCTCTTCAACTGTTTTGTTAAGGGTGATTACGTCTCCTACATCCTTTACCGCGTCTACTGAAAGCAGAATTCCTACACTTCCCAGAAAGGGTTTCTTATATCCCATAGTTTTGATCATCTCATCCGTCAACGCTATTCGCAGGTGGGTCACCTTCCATTCTGAACAGTCTATCTCAATACTTGAAATAGTCCCTAGCATTTTCGCTCCTTTTGCAATAACCATTTTCCCTTCCAATTCAGATGGACGGATACCTACCACCATTTACACGGTGATTAACCCCAAAATTTAAATTTTTTCAACACCTGTATTTCATCATACGATTGAAACACGTGATAAACTTAATATTTAACATAATTCAAACAATAACTGGTGATTTATTTGTCGGGAGAGGAATGGTGGCCAAGGTGGTTTAGGAGAAGAAGACGACCTTTCTTTGGGAGCTGGTTCTTTGAAGATATAGATGAAGTCTTCAGAGAAATGGAAGAGATTATGGAGAGAGAGTTTAAGGAATTCTCTGAAAAAGTTCCTGAAGAGCTTGTCCGCGAACGGATACTGCCTGATGGAACCAGAGTGCAGGAGTGGGGACCTTTCGTCTACGGATACAGCGTAACCATAGGTCCGGATGGAAAACCACAAGTCAGAGAATTCGGAAACATAAAGCCGGGAGCTGCACCTGGAAGACTCCGCATCGATATTAAGAAAGAGAGGGAGCCCTTGGTGGATGTCATGACCACTAAGGACGAGGTTAAGGTGATAGCTGAACTTCCTGGAGTTGAAAAGAAGGATATAAAGCTCCAAGGAACAGAGAACTCACTTACAATTTCAGTCGATACACCTCAACGCAAATACTTCAAGGAAGTTGAACTGCCAGCTAAAGTTGTCCCCGATAAGGCGAAATCTACATACAAGAACGGCGTTTTAGAGGTTACCATCCCAAAGAAAGAAGAGAAGCCGAAAGGTAAGCCGATAAAGATAGAATAACCGAAGCTTAAACAAGCCATCAATAAATATCCCTTCTTTTTTTAGAAGTTGCTTAAAGGTTTGTAAGAGGCACTTTTAGGAGATTTTGAAGAAAGTAAAGCCTGACCCCTAAAAGAGGATCGAGTATACACAAGAAATTTTATAACGGATTCACGAAACATAAAATGAAGGAAGGGAGTGGATAGAAATGTTTGACATTTTCTCGACTATTTTCATTTACATTTTCCTCCTGCTCTTCCTATGGCCGCAGATCAAACATAGGATGCTCGAGTCGGAGAGGCTCAAGCTGATAAGGAAGATCGAAGAGGCAACAAACTCGAAAGTTGTAACTTTGATTCACAGGCAAGAGCGCATATCCCTTTTTGGAATCCCATTTTACCGCTACATTGACATCGAAGACAGCGAGCACGTACTTAGAGCTGTCAGGATGACGCCTCCAAATAAGCCGATAACGCTGATAGTTCATACACCAGGAGGACTCGTCCTAGCGGCGACGCAGATAGCCTTGGCTCTAAAGAGTCACCCAGCAAAGAAGACAGTGATTGTCCCTCACTACGCTATGAGTGGCGGGACACTAATCGCTTTGGCTGCAGACGAGATATGTATGGATCCCTACGCTGTTCTAGGCCCTGTTGACCCACAACTTTCAGACCCACAGAGGGGAACCGTTCCAGCCGCCTCCATAGTCAAAGTAATTCAAGCGAAGGGCACTGAAAAGGTTGATGATGAAACCTTGATTAAGGCGGATGTAGCTGAGAAGGCGATTAAACAAATTGAGGAATTAACTGCTGATCTAATGGCAGATAAGCTTGGGAGAGAGAAAGCTGAGACACTCGCTAAGACGCTTGCAAGTGGCAAGTGGACTCACGACTACCCATTAACTCCCAGCAAACTACAGGAGCTAGGCATACCTGTAACGATCGGGGTTCCTGTAGAGGTCTACCATCTAATGGATCTTTACCCCCAAGCTGCACAGATGAAGCCAGGTGTTGAGTACATTCCGTCACCCTATTACATCCCCCAAAGACCCCGGAGACCATCTGGCCAACAATAGCCGTGGAGCCCACGCCCAAAGAATATACGTCGCAAAATTTAATTTCCCTTTTTCTGTTTTCTAAAAACTGTATCCTGCACGACGGCAATTTCACCGTAAAGTATATCTTTTTCAGAGAGTGATTAGAGGCTCTCAGTTTGAAGGGTGAAAGTGAGATCTCATGATTGTAAGAGCTATTGTCTTCGACCTAGACGGAACCATTGCAAGCTTCAACCTAGACTATAGGGCTGTTAGGGCGGATGTTAGAAGCTTCCTCATAAAAAGGGGATTGCCAGCGTCCGTTCTATCAACGAATGAAAGCATATTCGAAATGTTAAAGAAAGCCGAAATTTTTCTGAAAAACAATCGCAAATCCAAAAAAGCGATAAAAGAAATCTGTGGGAAAGCTTTGGCAATAGCCGAAAAATACGAGTTAGAAGCCGCAAAAAGCACAAGCTTACTTCCAGGTGCGGCTGAAACCCTTAAGATATTAAAGAGAATGGGCTTAAAAATTGGCTTATTCACCATCAATAGTGAAAAATCCACAAATTACATCTTGAAACGGTTCAGAATAGCAGGCCTTTTCGATGCCGTAACCCCAAGAAACAGCGTAAAAAACGTTAAACCAAGCAGCGAACATCTTGAAGCCGCCTTAAAGGCTTTAGGGGTTAATCCAGACGAGGCAATAGTCGTTGGAGACGGAGTCAGCGACATGAAATGCGCTAGAGAGCTAAAGGCAATTGCCGTGGGCTTGCCGACAGGAGTTTCTTCCTTGAAGGAGTTAATTAATTCTGGAGCGAACTATATTATTACGTCGATTACAGACTTGCCAACTCTGATAGAGGAAATCAACAAGACTTCAGAAGCGTAAAAGAAAAGCGCGCTTTTGATTTTTTGCTAGGCTGGTTTGAAGTAGTATCTTGGCCATTGGGGCCATTGCGAAGTTTCTGTGGAAGTTTCAAAGGCTATTTTGAGTTGCATTCCTATCTTTATCTGTTCTGGGGCTATGTCTCTAATCATGCCTGGGATTTTTAGTCCGTTTTC
>DAOUSM010000188.1 GCA_030627225.1 Candidatus Bathyarchaeota archaeon
AAATACTCAAAACAGCAGCTTATGGACATTCTCAACGACCGCGTTTCACTTGCCTTTAATCCCTTAACAGTGCCAGAAGACACTGCGAGCCTAATCGCTGAACTTGCCTTTTCTGAAGGTGGAAACGCCCGATTCGGCATCGAACTGCTCTGGAGGGCTGGAAAATACGCTGATGCTGAAGATTTGGGAACCGTTATTCCAGAATGCGTTCGAAAGGCTGTTTCAAGCATATATCCCGTGATGCGCAGGAGCGATTTAGTCTTTCTAAGTCTGCATGAGAAACTGTTCTTGTTGGGCTTAGCCAGATTTTTCAAGGGAAGTGAAAGGGCCTACGTTTCTCTAGCAGAGGCTGAACAAGCCTACATTATTGTCTGCGAAGAATTCAACATGCAACCAGTCAGCCACACACAGCTGTGGAAATACCTTCAGACACTCTCAACTCTCGGCATAACAAAAATTGAGGTTTCAGCCGTCGGCTCTCGCGGAAGATCAACACTCATTTACCTACCCAGAATCCCAGCCCACGAACTGGAGAAGGAATTAAGCATCCTGCTGAAAAGGAAAGAAGCGTGAAACACCATGAACGTGGAGGACGTCTTCTCCTCAAAACTTCGGGTGAAGATCCTAAAAATCCTGGCTCAAGTGGGTGAGCTCAACATCTCCGAGGCTGCCCGCAGGCTCGGCGTAAACTACAAGACCACAAAGAGACACCTTAAACTTTTGGAGGATGAAGGCATCCTGCGACACAAGGTGTATGGAAGAATCCGACTATACAGGTTTGATGAACGTTCCCCTAAGGCTAAAGCCATACAAACTTTCATGGAGG
Organism: Candidatus Bathyarchaeota archaeon; assembly: GCA_030627225.1. Lineage (GTDB taxonomy): Archaea > Thermoproteota > Bathyarchaeia > Bathyarchaeales > Bathycorpusculaceae > DAOUSM01. The sequence continues at coordinate 827 of DAOUSM010000188.1, forward strand.
TTTGGGAACACGCAAATAAGCAATAGGTAACTAATATCTTTACAAGTGGTGCAGGTTTTGATCAGAGAGGAGTTTAACGGAAAAGTGAGCGAGTTTGAAGAGGTTTTACAGAAGGTTGCAAGCGACATAGCCAGCGGAGTGCTCTTCGAAAAGCTTCCACCACCAGAACTGCTAAACAAGACTGAACAGTACGTTAACCGCCTAAAGGATTTAGCAGCGCGCAGTGAAGAGCTTATGCTTATTCTTAAACCGGAAAAGGCTCACACCATAAAGTCCATGTGTAAAAACTTCATCCAAACCCTAACAACCTTTAAGGATATTCTGCTTCAAAACACGCCGGACCCGCTTGCAAATTCCCGTTTAGCCTTCGAGCAACTGAGAAAAGCTTTGACAGACGGTTCGGACATTCTTTTTTTGATGCGGGAGGTTAGGGGTAATCCTTCTCCCCTTATGGACGCCATATTAACCTTTAGGAGAGCCTCAGAAGCAAAAGGTCCAATAATAAGCATAAAAGCCTCAGAAGAGGTTCAACCCCTAATCAAGTATATTTTAAGCCGCATCGACGAATTTAGGTCATCGTTAATTGGTTTAGAAAAGAAGGTTGGTGAAATGAAGCAGATTATGCGAGAACTCCAAGAAGAAAGCCTAAAAATACTTTCAGGCAAAACACCCACACAACCTAAAAAAGTTGAGGATGAAAATGAAAAGGGACAGCTTTCCCTCTCAAACTTCAAAGCAGAAGAAAATGGAGGCAACTAGCTTATGACAATGGTTGATATAACTGGTAAGCCTGAAGTCTTCCGTGAAGCAACCGCAACTGGAACAATCAAATTGAAGGCTGAAACCATACGCTTAATTAAAGAAGGAAATGTTGAAAAAGGAGACCCCATCTACACGGCTAAAATTGCGGGAATTCTAGCAGCTAAAAAAACAAGCACCTTAATCCCCTTTTGCCATCCGCTACCATTGACAAACGTGAAGGTTGAAATAAAAGTTTTAGACGACTCCATCGTGCAAGTTATTTCAACTGTTAAAGCGAAAGCTCAGACAGGTGTGGAAATGGAAGCCCTAGTGGCAACAGCCGTCAGCCTCCTAACGGTCTGGGATATGGTCAAGGCTTATGAGAAGGATGCAGAGGGACAATACCCATATACGGTTATCGAAAACATCCGCGTTGTAAAGAAGATTAAGAAAAACCTTTAGAGGGAAATTCTAAGTGAGCGAAAGCACAAAGAGACATAAGGCTAAAGCACCTAAAAAGCTGAAGTTCGGAATTTTCATCTGCAGCACATCCCGCCATCAAGAATTGAAAAAGGGTAAGCATGTAGAAGATGCTTCCGGAGATTTAATTGAATCCTTGCTGAGAAATGCGGGGCACACGATATCATTTCGAAAAATAATTCCAGACGATAAACATTCAATTGAAAAAAGCATATGTTATGCACTAAATTCCGCTGATGTGGACGCTGTTATTTTCTGTGGTGGCACTGGCATAGCTCCTTCTGATATCACCATTGAAACTGTTTCGCCTTTCTTAGAGAGAGTTTTGCCAGGGTTCGGCGAGATTTTCAGGCGTTTAAGTTACGATGAAATTGGTTCTGCAGCGGTTTTATCTCGCGCCATCGCTGGTGTCGCTAAAGGTAAAGTATTTTTCTGCATTCCGGGTTCGCCTAATGCTGTTAGGCTTTGTTTTGAAAAGGTTATATTGCCAGAAGTAGCTCACATC
>DAOUSM010000076.1 GCA_030627225.1 Candidatus Bathyarchaeota archaeon
TCCACAGGAAGAGTTGGCCTATGTTTACAACTCCTATGATATTGTAGGAGACGTAGCGATTATACGCTTAACTGAAATATCCAAGAAGCACGGCCAGATCATTGCCGAGGAAATTATGAATGTTCACAAGAATGTTAAGACAGTGCTGGCTCAGACAAGCCCAATTCGTGGAGATTTTAGACTTCGAAAACTAGAATACGTTGCTGGTGAAAACAAAACCACCACGGTTCACAAGGAGTCTGGATGCCTATTCTCCGTTGATGTTGAGAAATGTTATTTTTCGCCCAGACTTTTTTACGAACGAATGCGTGTTGCAAAGCAAGTCGTGAAAGGAGAGGTTATTGTAAATATGTTTGCTGGGGTAGGCTGTTTCTCCATAATTATGGCAAGGCACTCACAGGTTGAAAAAATATACTCAATTGATGTGAACCCAGTAGCCATCAAATACATACAAGAAAACATAAGGCTAAACAGAGTTTACGGAAAAGTCATTCCAATAGAAGGAGACGCAAAAGAAGTCATCGACAAAAGACTGCGTCATGTAGCGGACAGAGTTCTTATGCCTTTGCCTGAAAAAGCCTTTGCTTACTTGCCTTATGCTATGTCAGCCCTTAAAAAAGCTGGAGGATGGATACATTACTATGATTTTGAACACGCTGGGAAAAACGAAAATCCCGTTGAGAAGGTTAGGCTGAAGGTGGCTGAAAAACTTGAAAGTTTAGGTGTAGACTTTCAGATTCCCTTTGGCCATGTCGTTAGAACAACTGGTCCAAACTGGTATCAAATAGTTTTAGACATTGCAGTTAAGCAGTAGCTTAGCAAATTTAATAAATGCTCATTTGATACTTGTTGTAAAGGAGTATGGCGAAAATGAAAAGGAAATTAATGGAAATACTTGCTTGTCCAATAGATAAACATCACCCGCTTGAATTGCTTGTTTTCGAGGAGAAAGAGGAAATAGTGGAAGGCTTAATCATCTGTCCAAAATGTTTGAGATGGTATCCGATACGCGATGAGATTCCAGAGATGCTGCCAGACGAACTGCGAAAAGAAAATGAGGATTTACCGTTTTTTAAAAAGTGGAAGGAAAAAATTCCAGATGAAATTCTGGTAGAGGGTAAACCCTTCAATCTTAAAAGTGAAATGCAAAAGAAACCTTGATTTTTCTCACCTTAACTTTATCACTCTACCTTTCGCTGAAGATTTCAATGCTGCCTCAGCTATTTGAAGCGCTTTTAAACCATCCATTCCAGTTATTAATGGTTTTTCTCTTTTCAAAACACAGTTTGCAAAGTGTTGCAGTTCAAGTTTTAAAGGTTCCTGCCAAGGATACCTCGGCTGCACAGTCTCCTCCGCCTTCTCAATTGTCAATTCTTGCGTGATATAATCAAGTTTCATTATAGCCTCGCTTCCAGTAACCACTAATATCCGCGTCTTGTACGGCGTCAACCAGTTAGATTCGATAAAACCGCTTTTCCCACCTTCAAAAGTGAGCATTACTTGAGCATAATCTTCAAATTTTTTATGTTTCATGCTTCCAGTTTTAGCGTATACAGCAATAGGGTCTTCATTAAAGAGGTACCTCATTATGTCTATGTCATGAATTGCTAAGTCTTTAACTACTCCTACATCGCCTATTCTTTCCGGCCATTGAGAAACCCTTTTCGCTGTGGCACATACAAGTTCGCCTATTGTTTTGTTTTCGACTGCTTTTTTTATGTGCTGTACCCCTGGGATAAACCGCATTAAAAAGCCTACTGTAAGATGTAATCCTCTTTTTTCCGCTGTTTTCAGCAGTTTTTCCGCTTGCTTTACGTTTGTTGCCATGGGTTTTTCAACTAGAACATGCTTTCCTGCTTTTAGGGCTTTTAATGCTTCTTCCTCAAGGTTTGTTGACCATGTGCAGATGCTCACCGCTTCAATGTCTTGTCTTCTCAGCATTTTTCCTGTGGTTGTGTAAGGTTTTGCACCAAATTGCTTAGCCACTTTTTCAGCTCTTTCAGCGTTTATGTCACAAACTGCTAGGAGTTCTGTCTCTTCTAACTCTTTGAAGACCCTTGCGTGATTCCTTCCCCAGAAGCCTGTCCCTATAACCGCAACACCTAGCTTTTTCACTTTGTCCAAACTCCTCTTCCAAACCCACGATATATGAAACCTTCCATTTCAACTTTTCCCGGCTCCATGACACCTTCAAAATCAACTATCGCGGCAGGCATCCTTGCCATAACTTTCAGCTTCTTCAAGTTCAAACGTTTGAACTTGTCGTGACCAGTGAGTATTATTATGCAATCTACACCTTCCATAGCATCTGTCAGCCTCTTCCTGAAAGGATATCCTAAATCAGCCAGCTCATTGCTTGATAAATAAGGGTCGTAAAGGCTGACTTTGGCACCTTTGGTTTCTAGCATTTTGGCAAGCTTTTTCGTAGAAATTTTGGGGGCACCCTTCATGTTTGGTGTTTGCGAAACTCCTAACAGCGAAACCTTTGCTCTCCTGAGCGTTTTTCCACAACTTCTCAATGCTTCTCTAATCAAACCAATTGCATGTTTTAAAATCTCTTCGTTTATTTCCCCTGCAATTGTGGGAATCCGAAGTTTCACATTCAAGTCTTCAGCCTCATCCAGTAAGAGATACGGCTCTTCAGGTATGTTTCTGCAAGTAAGTGTTGGAAGAGCAAGTGTGTACACACCTGCTCCTAAGAGCTTTTGGGCTCTAAAGTAATCTATGCCTGCTTTTTCACAGAAAAGGGCGAATTCATTCGCCAAAGCAGCATTGACATTTTGATGTACGTATTCAAAAAGCGTCGCAGCTTCCGCTGTTTTCACATCATTTGTCTGTATCACGGCGTTTTTTACTATGGTCCCCAAGATTATTGAGGCAGCGTCTAAGCTATTCTTGTCAATTGCTGCAACAATCCGCTTATAACCCGCTAATTTTTCCAGCGTTTCTGCATCTGAAACTCGAACTGGACTGTAGGCCAGACCGAAATCAACTCCTACTTTAAATCCGGAAGTGCTTTCCAGAGCTTCTCTGATTAGACCCTCTGTTACGCCGAGTCCAACGGTGCTCATAAGGATGATTAGTGAGTTACGTCGGAGATTTAAGCCTACACACTTACATACGTTTTCTATGTGTGAGTAATCGACTTTTTTCTTCTCGTCAATTTTTGCCGAGGTTGTTATTACTATAACATCGCTTTGTGAAACAGCCGTTTTAACGTCATTTGTGGCTTTTAGGTGTCCATTTTTCACATACCTTTTCAGCATAGGCTCGATTTCATGTTTTAAAAAGGGGACTTTCCCCTTTGCAAGGCGGTTTACTATGGCTTGATCCGCATCAATACATATAACCCTGAATCCTGCTTCGGCAAGGAGACAAGCGTGAACAACGCCGATTCTTCCACAATCTATGATGCTAATCGTATATCTCCTACGCTTTTCAATGCTGTCAATGTCTTCTGGTTTTATGTGTAGTATCGATACAGACATGTAGGCATTCTCCATGACCGTGAGAAACTGATTCAACTCTTTAAGCTATCAATTATTCTTTTAAGTTTTAAACTGTATTCTTGAACTAGCTGCACGGCTTTTTCTTCTGTTTTTGCTTCTGCGTACAGTCTATAAATTGGCTCTGTTCCACTCGGTCGCATTAGAATGTTGCTTTTGTCCTCAAACCATATTTTGACTCCGTCAATTGTACTTATGTTTAATCCGCTTACTTGTTCAGTTAACTTTTCTAAAGTTTTCTCTTTAAGCTCATTTGGGCATTCAACTTTGCCCTTTTTGATGAAGTATTTTGGTAGTTCTCCTAGCAGTTTTGAAAGTTTTTTACTGGTTTTAGCCATGATGTCTAAGATTAGGGCCGTTGCCATAGCTCCATCTCGAACCGATTGGTGGGGGTCGTAAAAGATTCCGCCATTTTCTTCACCGCCAAGTTTTGCATTTAGCTTTTTCATGGTTTGGGAGACTGTTATGCTTCCCACTTTGGTCCATACGATTTCTCCGCCATAAGCATCCGCTACGTCCTTAATCAGAGTTGATGAACTTACCGGTGTAACAATTTTTTCGTTTGGGTTCTCTTTTAAAAAGTATTTTTCAACTAGGGCGAAGGTTTTGTCTCCACAATGGATTTCTCCTTGTTCATCCACAAATATTGAGCGGTCAGCATCACCATCGTACGCCACGCCTAAATCTGCACCTATGGCTTTTACTGTTAAGGCTAAATCCTTGAGGTTTTCTGGGCGGGGTTCTGGCGGTCTTCCTGGAAACGTTCCGTCAATATCTGCGTTTATGGTTGTAACTTTACATCCCAATTCTCGAAGCAGACACGGTGCGGCTAGACTGCCCACGCTGTTTGCGGCATCAACTACAACATGGTAATGTTTTTTCGCTATTTCAGCAATATCCACATGCATTTTTATTGCTTCTACGTAGTCATCAATTACCTTGGGAAGGTTACGCACAGTCCCTAGCTTGCTCCACTCTGCATAGTGCACCTTGTCATCGAAGAATATGTTTTCAATCTCGATTTCTTGTTCACGTGAGAGTTCTATTCCGTCGTTCCATACGACTTTTATCCCGTTATATTCCGGCGGGTTATGTGATGCAGTTATTATTACCGCGCCATCTGTTTTGTGATGTTTTACCGCATATTGAAGTGCTGGTGTGGAAGCCATACCCGCAAAAAGCACATTGCACCCCGTTGCGTTTAAACCAGCGATGACGGCCTTTGCGAGCATGGGGCTGCTTGTTCTGGCATCATATCCAACTATGATGTCTCCGCTCTGGAAGAACGTTCCAGTCGCAGTTCCGATTTTTATTGCTATTTCTGAGGTTAATTCTTTGTTGACAACTCCACGAATCCCGTTTGTTCCAAATAAACGTCTTGAGCTTAACATGATTAACCCTTTTTACATAATGCATTTGGGTGTTAATACGCTTTCACAAACTTCCCTTGCTGGGCATACTGAAACTCCCTTGACCAGTGAAACGTTATCTCTTACCCTGACATGGTCGCCAAGCATGCACCCCTCACCGATTTTCACTCTCTTTCCAATAACCACGTTTTCGCCAATTATGGCTCCATTTATTGAAGAAAAGTCGGATATCACTGCTCCAGGAAATATCACTGAATTCTTGATGTGGACGTGCTTTCCAACAACGATGTTTCGTCCCAAAACAGCGTAAGGCCCTATAACCGACTTTTCCCCAAAGGAAATCCCTTTGTCGAAAGCCACAGGCTTCCTAACTTCGATTTTACTTACAATCTTAGTTTTCTGTTGATTGGCGAACAAAGTGAGCAATTTTTTATTTATTTCTAAATAGTCTTCCAACTTACCTATATCCATCCA
>DAOUSM010000132.1 GCA_030627225.1 Candidatus Bathyarchaeota archaeon
GCTTGTGGAATTGTTCGTGGATAACCATCGAGAATGAATCCCTTTTGTAGAACATCTGAGTGCGAAAATCTTTTTTTAAGAATCTCGATAACTATGCTATCTGGAACTAGCTCCCCTCTGCCATAAAAATCCTTCATTCTCTTTCCAATTGCGGTGTTCTTTCGGATTTCCTCACGGATAATATCACCAGTAGAAATTTTCACCATGCCAATCCTTTTTTCTAGAGCAGAAGCGTAGGTGCCCTTTCCTGAGCCCGGTGGACCGAATATTATTGCATTCATTGACTTAACATCCTTTAGAGGGTTCGATACAGTTGATTTACCCCATCAATCCACATAACATTGTTTTGTTTTATAAAAAGGGTTTTTGTTCGCTTTGCAGTGTCAAGCTCTTCCTTTCTCCTCTTTACCGAAGTATGTTGTCCATTTAAGTTTCCGTGAATCCCTTCTAAGCTTTAAAGAATTTTTTCTACATTTGCTTGAGCAAAACCATAAAATCGACCCATCGTTTTTAACGTACATCATGCCTGTACCCACTGGAAATTCGTTGCCGCAAAATGAACATTTCCTAGGTTTAGGCAAAAGGCGATTCCCCCAAATAATTTTGATTCCAAACTATCTTCTTCTGGTAATTTTCTTCGCTTCTCTCTCAGTCTCCCTAAGCATTAAAACATCCTGAACTCGCACTGGCCCTTTAACGTTACGTGTTATAATGCGTCCCTTATCCTTTCCTTCTAGAATGCGCACTCTGACCTGTGTAATTTCGCCAGTTACACCGGTACGCCCAATGACCTGGATTACCTCTGCTGGTGTGAGCGCTTCTTCCGCGGCTGCTGTTCTCTCATGTTTGCTCATCACTTTGCTCCTCTTTTCAACTCTTCAACTCTTGCAATTATCTCTTTAACCAGTCCTGCAGCCTCTCCTTCTTTGACGATGCTTGCTGAGGCTGCGGGCACGTCGATGCCTACGGCGTTGCCTATTTTCTCCTTGCTTGGAACAAATAAATATGGAATTTTCCTCTCTTCACATAACAGTGGCAAATGAGCTACAACCTCCGGTGGTTCAACATCCTCAGCTATGACTACAAGTTTTGCTTGTGCCCTTTCAATAGCTTTCGTTGTTTCGTTTGTTCCTTTCCTAACCATGCCTGTTTTTGCGGCTATTTGCAGGGCTTCATAGGCCGCATCTGCGACTTCCTTTGAAACTTCAAATTTTACGTAGAATGGTTTGGACATAAGCCTCACCCTTTAAATGCACAGTCTTATCAACATTTCTTATTTATGAAGGTTTCGACTGGAACCAAAGGAAAAGCTTCTATTGCACGTATCATTGTAGAAAGGTTTAAATAAACTGGTTCGTTGAACCCTTTTAACTTTTCATGAGGGGAATTTAAAAGTTTGCAAAGATTAGGTCGAGTCCTCCATGTAAGTCCAAGTCGAAATATTGTAGTGAAAATTGAAAACATTCCGAAAATCGGCGAAACGGTTGTTGATGAAAATTTAAAGCCTGTAGGAAAGATTTCTGACATATTTGGTCCTGTCTCTTCGCCCTATGCATCGGTAAAGCCCACGCTAAGAGAACCTGAAAAATTGACGAATAAAATGCTGTATGTGCTCCCCTCAAAGAGGAGAAAGGAGAAAATAAAATGAACGATGACAGAAAAGGAGGGCACAAGAATTCCGACCCCCCGCCCACCTCACAAGTTGAACCTGCAAAGGTTCAATACTGCCCAGAATGCGGTAGCACAAGACTCATGCGTGATTACGAGTGTGCCGAAATAGTTTGCATGGAATGCGGCTTCGTGATAGCTGCAAAAATAGCTGACAGAGGGCCGGAATGGAGGGCTTTCGATAATGAGCAAAGAGCAAAACGGACGAGAGTTGGTGCTCCCTTAACCTACACAATTCATGATAAAGGATTATCAACGATGATTGACTGGCATGACCGAGACGTTTATGGAAAAAGTCTATCACCTGGACAGAAGGCACAGGTTTACCGTCTTAGAAAATGGCAGCGACGCATAAGAGTTTCAGATGCAACAGAACGTAACTTAGCCTTTGCGTTATCTGAAATCACAAAAATTGCTAACAACCTAAATCTTCCCAAAAACATCCTTGAAACAGCCTCAGTCATCTACCGAAAAGCAGTAAAAGAACGACTAATACGCGGAAGATCCATTCAAGGCGTAACTGCTGCAGCGATCTATTTGGCTTGCAGACAATGTAGGTTGGCTCGAACGCTGGAGGAAATAGCGCAAGCGTCAAGTGTGAACAAAAAGGAAGTTGGCCGAAGCTACCGTTTCTTGATTAAAGAGCTTGACTACTTTATTCCACCCTTAAAGCCGAGCCAGTACATAACAAAGTTTTCAAACCAGTTAACGATGCAGGGAAAAGTCGAGGAAATCGCCCATAAAATTTTGGCAGCCGCGAAAGAGTTAAAGCTTACTTCAGGTCGTGGTCCCACAGGCATAGCTGCTGCAGCAAGTTATATAGCTTCCGTGTTGACAGGTGAAAGAAAAACCCAAAGGGAAATAGCTGAGATAGCTCAAGTAACCGAGGTTACTATCCGAAATCGTTACAAAGAGCTTGTTGAACGTTTAATGTTCCAGATAAGCCTCTAACATCCACCTTTTTCTAAATATTTCAAGGCCGTTTGCTCACTATCGGTGATTCTAAAAGACCTCTTCTTCAGAGTCGGGGCACTCCTCATCCGACTCTTCTTCACTTTCTTCGCTTAATGAAACAGATGCAACTTCGCTGAGCTCTTGAAGAAGCTCTTGCGGAATCTTATCCCGTAAAGCTTCAAGCTCATCTTTCAATTTGTTTACTTCATTTTCTAAATCCTTTGCTTTTTCGCTTAATTCGGCAACTTCTTTAAGCTGTTTTACCTCCTCTAGAAGGCCTTCCCTTTCCTTTTCTAAAGCCTTAATCTTCTCTTCCAGTTTAATTTTCATTTCAGCAACCTGCATAACTGTTCCCCTTACACTATTTTCTCATTTTTACAATTTAACAATTTACCTTTCGATTTTGCTCGATGTTTCAGATGCAAAACACATTTTAGAATCTAAACAGTGATTATTATAAGAGGGCCTATAATTTGGTTAAATGTCCAAAATGTGAAGGGGAAGTAACCACTCCAGTTAAAACATGGGTTATTCCTTCTCGAAAACCAGCAAAAAAGGGCGAAGCACCAAAACTTATGGGCATATTTGAATGTCCAAACTGTAAGGCCAGATTTAGAGCTGCCGTAGAACATGAAACCAAAGCTGAAGAGACAGTAAGTATTAAAAACATGGTTGAAAGAATTAGAGGTATAAAGGGGGAGCTTATGCAAACTCTGAAGAACCTGCGTGAAAAAATAAAGACTTTAGAGACAGAACGCGCGAACCTAATGATTGAAATTGAAAAGCTTAAAAAAGTGGCGGAATCAAAAGTTAGCGCGCTTGAAAGTGAAGTGGGTATGCTAAA
>DAOUSM010000086.1 GCA_030627225.1 Candidatus Bathyarchaeota archaeon
ATGGAGAAAAGCAGGTGAAAATGAAAACGGCAAAAGCAATTATTTCAGAATCATTTGCACAAACTTTTCAGGGTTGAATTCTTCTAAGTCTTCATATTTCTGTCCTGTCCCGATGAAAAGGATAGGCTTTTTCGTTATATGTGTGACGCTTAGGGCTGAGCCTCCCTTGACATCGGCATCCACCTTAGTTAGTATGGTCGCGTCTATGCCCACACTTTTGTGGAATTCTTCTGCCTGCATGACGGCGTCATTTCCAGTAAGCGAGTCCACAATTAAAATGGTCATGTCCGGATTGACTATCCGTTTAATCTTTACAAGTTCGTTCATTAGGTTTCTGTTCGTCTGCATCCTACCAGCAGTATCTATCAAAACAACGTTTATTCCATGGGCTTTCGCATGGTTTACCGTGTCGTAGGCCACAGCCGCTGGGTCTGCACCGTACTTGTGCTTAATCATGCGTATGCCTAATCGTTTAGCGTGCTCTTCCAGCTGCTCAATGGAACCCGCACGGTAAGTGTCGCTGCAAGCAAGAACCACAGAATAACCCTTCTTCATCAAAAAACGGGCGACTTTAGCTATTGTCGTTGTTTTTCCGGTGCCGTTTATGCCAACAAAAACTATGACAAATGGTTCACCCTTCTTGCGTTTTTCTTCGATGGCTTTTAAAAAATCTATTTTATCATTTGTAAGCATGGTCTCTAAAAGTACTTCCAGAAGGCTGTTCTTCACGATTTTTCTGCGGTCTTCAAGCCGCTTAACTTGAACACCGTCCAAGCGTCTTTCCATTTCATCGCATATTCGCTCAGCCACAGGAACGGCAACATCGTTTTCTATTAAGTTCATTTTGAAATCTGAAAGCACTGGGTGTAGGTTTTCAGCCTTAAGCTCGGTTGTGGTAATCTTGTTTATGAGCCCGTTTAATCCTGATTTAAGCTTCTCAAACATTTTTTGAGGGCTTCCCCTTTCTAAGCTCAGCTACTAACTCTTCAAGTTTCGCTCTGTCTTCGCTGATTCTCTGAGCAACCTGTGTAAATCGTTGCTGAAGCGACATCCTTGTTTTATCAAGGTTGTCTAAACGCTTTTTAACTATTTCCTTTGCCTCTTGCAGTGTTTTTTCAACAGAAACTCCCGCCCCCATTCCAACGATTACCTTGTCTGGGTCTTGAAGTGTCGCTTTGATGTAGGAGCTTCCGCCTATTGGGACGAGAAGTTCTGAATCCATTTTATGTTTTCCCAAGCCTTCCAAAGTCATGTTTGCATAGGTTAAGTCCGTTACGACAGCGTTCACCATGTTAATTCTTGACTGTAAGGCTTCTGCGGTATCTTCAAGGATACGTAGCTCAACGCTTAGCTTTCGAAATTCTTCTTCAACTTTACCTGCCAACTTTTTCTTCTCCAACAACAAGTTTTCTCAGTAGAAGATTTTCTATCTCGTCGGGTGGCACTTCCTCAACCCTCACTATTTTTATTTGAGACCTTTTCACACGATGCTTGCTGCCCAGTTCGGCGTAAACCTTTTCCACAGCGTGTTCTGACTTAATAGCAATCACTTCTTTTCTGAAAGAAGTTTCTAGGTTTGGCTTCCGAATCTCACCTATCACTCTGAAAACTTTCACTTCACTCATCTTCCTTCACAACATCCAATGCGTTCCCGATTATAAACATCTCGGGTCCCGTAGTTAATAAGCCGGCCACAGCCGCATACCTATTACCGATTAAGCCGGTGCCAACATAAGGTATTCCACAATTAATAGTGCCCAAGTCAACTGGAACCTTTAACACGTCCTCCAGAAGCTTCCGTTCAGAATTCTTCAACAAAGGATGCGCTAAAACACCCTTGTTTGTGGCAACAGCCAAGGACCCAACATACGGTAAGCCAGCAATCTCGCCTGGCATAGCCTCAACTCCAAGGGTTTCAGAAACTTGCTTAATCTCTGATGATTTTAGTCGAGGGTCAACAATTGCGCCGTGGTCGTTTGCCAAAACCATGTTCCCATATGCGTTTTTCTTGGTCTCCATTATTGTCATGTTCCCTTCAAAAACAGATTTTATGGCCTCAATTTCTTCGTCTGTAACGAAATGGGGAAGCAGTATTCCGTTCGAGTTTGCACACGCAAGTGCACCGACTAGGACTGATTTGCCGATTGAGGTGCGGATCAGCTTAACTTTTAACCATTTCTCAAATCTTTCAGCTTTCCTAAGCGGAACCAATTTTGGAACTATGACCATTTTGTCTGTGGTGAGCGAGTATACGCCTATGCTTGCGCTTCCAACGAGACCGGATAGGTAAATGGCCAAAGATTAGTCTCCTTCAGCCAAATAAACGGTGACATTGCCCTCTTTATCCTTTGCAGCCCTTACACGGAGTTTTCGCGGAGGTTTCTGTATGCCCCTTCTCCAAACCTTTTCATTCACTTCATTACTGATGATAAGCTTCTTAGGCTCTTCCTCCTCTTCCCCTTCCCCATGCGCCTCTAGTTTCATGTGCCTCGTTAGAAAGGCCTTAATTATTCGTACAGCCCTAGGCGCCCTCTTATTGGGTGGTGCAATCCACGCCTTGCCTAGCGGAATTGTGTAGATTCTCTCTTCAACAATTTCCTCTTCGACTTCTTTCCGAGGTGGCGGTTTAATCTCCTCTTCTTCGGCTGGAGGAATTTCTTCTTCAGCTTCTGCAGCTTCCTCTTCCTCCTCTAAAGTTCCCACAGCTTCTTCCCTTTCCTCAGCTGCTTCTTCGGTTAGCTCTGCTTGCTCGCTTTCTTCCTCCATTAGGCGGTTCCTCCTAAGCCTTTATTTTTCTGGTTCTCCAGTGCCTTCTTTTCGGATGCGTCCTGAATTTTCCAGCTGTTTTGGCCATGACCCATGCTGGAACTGCTTTCTTCTGTTTTCCTGCTTTTGCGAGCCTTCGTTTTTTGGCTGTGGGTTTGTTTCGAGCCATATCTATATCCTTCTTATTTTTATTTCCCGTTTACGAGCTTGGAGTTGCATGAGTATACGTTTTAGCTGTTCATCCGTCAACGGTGTTGGCAGTTTTCCCTGCTGTGCCAGCTGGATCAGCTGTAACTCTAGCTGGTCTGTGAATTCTGGTTTGACCATTTTCAAATTCGCCAATCTTTGTCTGGCTTCTGGCGTCAACATGCTCCTAAGTAAAGCCTGCTTCTGCAGTTCTAACTGTTGCTGTATTTGTGCCTTTTGCTGTTCCTCGGCTATTTTGCGCTGCAATTCCAGAATTTTTTTTCTGCGAAGCTCTTCCAGTTCATCATCTGACATTTCACCCACCTCTCTGATACTTCTCTAACTCGGGAATCTTCTTTACTAATCCCGTTTTCACATCTTCAGCCATCTCTTCCAGAAGCTTTCTTCCCTTCTTTGTCACCCTTCTTCCACGGGTTTTGAATGTTTCCACCAAACCCGCAGCTTCCAACTGCTGTAAAGCTTTTCTTATTATTGCTCCACTTGCTTTGGCCGCATGCTCAGGTCTTACACCGTAATCCTTTCTTCCTCCATATTCAGCCCTTAACCTCTCAACGCCTACGGGTCCGTGAACATAGATTTTCCGCAACAGCGAAGCACATCGAATATACCACCAGTCCGGATTTTGCGGTGGCCTCTGAACATGAGCGCCTGTTTTTACAATACTAGCCCATGAGGGTGGGCTTATCTCGTCCACATTTTCCTTTAGATAGTTAGCTAGTTTTTCAATAAGTTTGGATGCTGGAACATCATGGGGGGTTATCAAGACACCTTATCCTCTTGGTTTTTCCTTCAGTAAATCATGAAGCCTCATATAAAGGCTTTCACTTTTTATGATGCTTGTAAAGCATGAAAGTGTGTCCTCTAACTTCCACCAGTGAGGCTTCGGTTTGCTCAGCGATTCTTAAGGCAATTTGTTTGGCTTTCTCTCCTTGAAGGGCGCTTTTCAAGACTTTAATCTTAACCATCTCTTTTTTATCTAGTTGTTTCTCAACCTCTTTCAACAGTTCTTGTGAAACTTTGTTCTTACCAATTTGTATCGTGGGTTTTTCTCCGCTTAATCTGCGTTTGATGCGTCTTTTCATTCTAGTGGTTAGTTCACTCATAGTTTTGACTTCTCCTTCCGTTTTAACGATATCCTCATCTGCTCGCCACAGTTCAAACATGTAATTACCACGTGTGGTTCTCTCCTCTGCTTTATCCGCACACGACAATTCACACCGGGCAAAATAAAGCTTTTACAATGCCGACAAACTTGACGCCTAAACTCCCTTGGCAAACGAACCTTAGCCGCCATAGCCACCTTCCTAGCTGTGTCCACATAACGCTGCGCCAACACAGGGTCTTCATGAATAGTCTCTCTTGCCAAACGAAAAAGCGTTCGAATACGCTGCAATGCTATACGCCTGGTGGCGGCATCCATCCCCTACACATTACCCCTAACAACTATACATGCCCTTAACGAAATTAGCCTTTCCTTGCTAAACAATAGAACCATTAGTTAAAGAATTTCTCTGAAAGATGTAAAGCTTTCTTGTACACTATAGTTTGGCGGCGCGTGTATACCTTGAATATAGATTCTCTTTTCATAAACTTGTTATTTTTGTAGCCGCATTGTAAAGCTTGGATGATATGAATTGAGTGCTTCG
>DAOUSM010000186.1 GCA_030627225.1 Candidatus Bathyarchaeota archaeon
AGAACTCAACGAAATAGACAAAACTGTTATACTATTGCTAACAATAATAACTACACATCTCTTAAAATTCAAAATAATAAGACAGCTACTAAGCACATCCCCAGCCGAAAAAGCCCTCAAACTTATCTCATGGTTTCTGTCACGGCAAAAACACAAAAAACTGTCCCAAACAACATCATTTCTAAACAACCATCTTTAGTTATCTCAGCGCGCTAAGGCGTTCTTTTATCAGCCAAAGCACCCTTCAGCTTCAACTCGTCACCCTTCCTCTGACCAGCATCCACAAACCCTCAACCCTTTATCGTCTTAACATCTGAAAAATTGAGATTAAAAATTAATATGCTCTTTACAGAACCGTGGTTGAGGTCTCTGGAACTTCACAATCTTCTTAGATTTATGGCGGTTATACCTAAATCTGCCTGCCGTTGAATTATGTACCCATCGCTTGTTATCATCGGTAGCCCATGCATCCTCGCCGTTGCTACGTGAAAAGCGTCAAAGTAATGACGCAAACAACTGTCGAAACAAGCCTCCCTCAAACGCTGAAAACATAGGGGAAGGGTCGAATGACTCTTTCAAATAACCAACATAAGTACGCGTCATAGCGGAAATAAACTCTCCAAGACTACTACGAATCAACTATTAGCGAGTGAGCGCCACCCAAATAAATCTCTTCTCATACCATCGCGCTAGTTAAAACTCAATGTTTAAATACGTACAAGTGAAAACTAAAGTAATTGGAGAGTTGTGACTTGTCCTACATAGTTCTGAGTAAGGAGGACCGCAAACTTCTACTTGACACCAGAAAGCTCCTAGAAGAGCTATTGGAAACACTCGATATCTTAAGCAATCCCGAGGAAATCAAAGCTCTGGAACAGTCTGAGAAGGAAATGAGAGAAGGGAAGCTAATTTCTCTGGATGACCTCGTCCATGAACTCGAAAAGAAAAAGCTACAAAGTTGAGGCCACGCCGAGCTTCAGAAGAATGCTCAAAAAGCTTAGCCGTGAGGCACAGCATAGAACATTAGAGAAACTAAAAGAACTGGAGACAAGGCCACACTCATTTAAAAAGTTGCATGGACCACTGGCCAGAAGATACGCCATAAGAATAGGCAACTACAGAATCATCTACACAGTTGATGACAACAAAAGAAGAGTCGTTCTACACACAGTCGTCCACCGAAGAAGAGCCTACAAACCATAGTTCAACCAAAACTCAAACTCAAAACCAAAGTGACAGACCCAGCCTTCAAACAAGCCTCCATCAAACGCTGAACCACCTCACTCACCATCATCCTCTTCCGCTCACATATCTCTTATATGAATCATCTAAAGTAGCTAATGTCCTCATCATAATTGATTCCTTTTCTTAGCTGTCGCATAAATAAATCGTAATCAACCACTAACTCCAAACTATAAATAACAGGCTGGAACAAAAAGAACAACTGTATTGTTAACCTTCATTTTACCCCAAAAATCCTTTGTAATCACCAACGCTAGTATTTTTTACTACTTTTAAATTTTACTAAGATTATCAATTACTAACCATTTGGAGTTGAATCCTATACTCTTCGCGTAATCCCTCATTTAACATAAATGTTTATGGTCAAACACAACAATCCCATTGAGAAAAGACGTGCACCAAGCCCTCAAGCAAAAAGCCAGAAACATCTTAAACCTACTAAATAGAATTCTTGTTAAGTATTTGGCTAAAAAGAAGGTGTTAGGACTTATAAAACACGTTGACATAAGCGACTTAAGATATCATCAAAACAAAACTTCAAATGATATCCACAGGCTCTAACCGTGGCACCTTCAAACCGTCAAAATGTTTATCGAACGACACAATAGCCTCCGCTTCTGCTTTAAGAGCAGCCGAATACTGTATTGCGTCATCCATGTCTAAGTTTTGTTCCACCGCAAATTCCACAGCCCTCACCTCATCCCCTATCGTTGTAAAGTATACATGAAGCCCCCTGTATGCAAGAAGGCTTAGAAGGAAAGTTTTCAACTCCTTCAGCTTGCTGAACTGATCCATAATCACGATTATTGAGTGAATCGTGAAATCCGTAACTATTCCGCTTTTACTATCATCTTTAAGGAGCCTGAGAAAACGCTTACATTCGTCCTTTCTATCCTCCGATAGAAGAACCTCAAGGAATATGTTAGTGTCAACGAGATACATTTTTAAGCGACCTTAACGCCCAAATTTTTCCCGCCTCATGTTGAAGTTTAACAGCGTCCACATCCAAATCTGAAAGCAACCCATCTATAGCCTCCACAGGATCCCCCTCAAAACTGAACTGCTCACTCTCAACAGCCAAGATCCACCTTCCAACAGCCTCTTCCAAAGCCTTGCTTAAAGCTCCCTTACCATAACCAAACCTTCTCATTGCAAGTTCTCTAAACTTACGCTCCAACTTTTTGTCTAATTGACCCCTCAACACCATGATACCTTATCACCATTTTTCCATATAGCCAAAAAGCCATATATACATTTCGCTCCAGCTTTCTTCGAAGCTCTCAAAACCAAAGTGACGGACCCAGCCTTCAAGTAAGCCCCCATCAAACGTTAAACAGCCTCACCCACCATCATCCT
>DAOUSM010000145.1 GCA_030627225.1 Candidatus Bathyarchaeota archaeon
ATAACGCTGACGTCGTCGTCGATCACGCATTGCATGGTATCTCTACAAAGACCGCATGCGTTACACCATTGAATATTTGCCTCAGCCAACTGAATTATTTCTGCTTCAGCCTTTAAACCTTTAAAAGCTTCCTTTAATATAAGATAGGAATTTCCATTCTTTCTATGGGATCCTGTTAGCCCAAGAACTCTCACCTTGACCACTATACCTAATTGAAATGTTCATTTCTAATGTAAAATTTTCTAATATTCTCAACGTTAAAGGCATATGAGATATGGCGAAAATGTTCTACTGTTATGGCTTAAAAGGCCGGACGATTAGCAGTTCTCTTTCGGGACTCTATCGGCGAATTTGCATTCGCTCTGCTTATAAGTAATTTTTAAGACCTTTAACATTCTTGTATATATTAGCCAATTAGTTTTACGCTTTCTTCTTGACATGTTGCTTTAAATTTGCCCAGGAATTTGTCGATATATCAAAAATAATCCGATAACAAACGTTATTTTTTCTTTCACGGCTAAAAAGTGAACGGTGTTAAAACTGACTTGGTGGAAGCACTCTTTTGAGAGATTAAACGAAGAATATGATATGGCGAAGAGGAAGAAGCAGGTATTGGACAACTTATTGAACAGTGGCAGGATTTCACAGTCCACATATGAGTCGTTTAATAAAGAGATAGACGAAGCAATCGCGGAAATCGAAAGGCAGCAGGAGAATTTGCTGGAGAAAATGAATTCTAAGATGGGAGAGCTTGAGCAGCATGTTAAGACTTTGGAGATGCTTCTTGCAAACTTCGAAATTCAACATGTAGCGGGTGAGGTAGATGAAGAAGTATATCAACGCGAAATCGATCTTTTATCCATGGGGCTTGAGACTGCAAGGCGGGAACTGGACGTTATTAGGGAAGCCATGAATCAGCTTTCAAGCGGCATGCATATTCCGACAACCGAGGTTGTTATGCCGCAGGAGATGGAACCGCAACCGGCAGAAAGTGTTGAAGCTTCTCCGCAACTCGAAGTCGAAGTCACAGAGGAAACAATTCCGGTGGTGGAGTCTGAGGAGACTCCTGAAGAAAGTGTAGAGCAGAACTTGCCGGAGCCTCCAGTTGAATCTGTGGAGGGCGGCGAAACCGATTCCTTTCGAAGCCCACAGGAAGCGCAAGAAGAACCGCAGGAAAATCCGCAAGAAACGTCGCAAAACCCGGAAGAAACGCAATTGATAGAGACGGAAGCCGAAGGAGAAGAGAGGCAAGAAGCATAGAAACAAGAGTAGCTTTTCTCCCTTTTTTCTACAATGAAATTCAATTCTGGTAGCGCAGAGTTTTATATTTGCGTTTTCTATTCAGCTTGAGAGAGTGCCATAGTTGTCTGAGAAAGTGTTCATGACTTTTCATGAAAAGTTTAAGCAGTATGACTTGGGTGAAGGCCATCCCTTCAGGGGGGATAGGTTTGTAAATGTAATGAAGTTTTTTGAGGAGCAAGGCTTACTTAGTCTCCCTCAAATCATCCTTGTTGAGCCGGAGCCGGCGTTAAGGGAAGATTTGTTGAGGGTGCATGAGGAAGGTTATGTTGATTTGATTTTCCGCTTGGCCGAGGAGAATAAGCCCTATGATGTTGAGACGCCTGTTTCTAAGGAAATTCTTGAAGCTGCATTGCTTATTGTGGGTGGCGCGATAAAGTGTGGTGAATCAGTTTATGGCGGGAAGGCGAAGCGTGCAATTTCTCTAGGTGGTGGCTATCATCACGCTGGAAGAAGCTATGGTGGCGGATTCTGCATATTCAACGATGTGGCGGTTCTAGTCGAGTATTTGAGGGCTAGGTATAGTGTAAAACGTTTTTTGATACTGGATTATGACGTTCATTTTGGAAACGGCACCAGCGACATTTACTATAGAGACCCTACTGTGCTGTATGTTTCTCTACATCAAGACCCCCGCACAATTTATCCGGGAACGGGATTTGCTTGGCAAATTGGAGAAGGTAAAGGCGAAGGCTACAATGTTAACGTGCCTCTTCCGCCAGGAACAAGCGACAACACGTATCTTTATGCTTTAAACGAGATTTTTGTCCCTTTAGCTGAGGAGTTTAAGCCTGAAATCATCATTGCGAATGGTGGGAGCGACCCGCATTTTGCAGACATGCTTGGAAATTTGAGGCTGACCGTTAAGGGCTTTTTTAGCTTATCTCACGTAATTAGAAAAACTGCTGACAAAGTTTGCGATGGGAAACTTGTTTTAATGCCTGGAAGCGGATACAACCCAACAATTTTGCCGCCTTGCTGGTATGCACTTGCTGCTGGTGTGGTTGGTTTAGAGGATATTAACATTAAAGACCCTTATCCTCCACCGGAGGAGCCACCTCACTGCCGTAAAGTGGTTGAAGGTACGATCAATGAGTTGAAAAGGCTGCTGAAGAAAAAGTGGGCATGTTTCAGATAATTATAGCTACTCTTTTTTCTCGATTGGTTTTGCGATGACTGCTGTTCCGTAAGCTGAGAAGAGCGTGGCTGTTCCCTGAAGTATGTCGCTTGTTTCAAAATCCACACCGATAATAGCGTTTGCACCCATTCTTTTTGCCTTTTCGATAAGCCTGTTCAATGATTCTCTTCTAGCTTTTTCACATTCGGAAGTGTAAGATGTTACCTCTCCTCCAAAAACTCCCTCAATGCCAGCGATGATTTTTCCGCCAACTCCTCTGGTTCGCACCGTTAATCCGTGGACTGTGCCTAAAACCTTTACAATTTCGTATCCAGGCAACTCCGGTGTTGTGACAACTATTACTTCACTCATCTAGCAGGCCTCGAGACTTTAATAGTTAATGCTGCTAATTTAGTTTACTAACAGAACGTTGGATGTGTTCTGCGTGGAAAATGTGGAGAAGATTCGTGAGCAATTTCCAATAACCAAAAACAAGGTGTTTCTGAATCACGCTGCGCAGTCACCGCTTCCAAAACCAGTTGCGGACGCTGTTCGCAAATTTGTTGACGAATTCTCGAATTTCGGAACAACTTCAATTGAATGGAATGATGGTGGAAAACCGTTCTTTGCAAAGCTGATTAATGCAAAACCTGAAGAAATAGCTTTTATTGAAAACACTTCCGTGGGCTTAAACATAGCTGCAAACGTGCTTCATTATCCGCCAGGTTCAAAAATCGTCACAACGGATTTGGAGTATCCCTCAGTGGTTTATCCGTGGCTGCGCAAAAGTCTGGGCGTAAAGGTTCATTATGTGAGGAATGTTGAT
>DAOUSM010000160.1 GCA_030627225.1 Candidatus Bathyarchaeota archaeon
ACTATAATGAAGGAGAAGGGCAAGATTGACGGATTGAAAATAGCCTTGATAGGCGACTTAAGATATGGAAGAACCGTTCACTCACTCGCATACGCCCTTTCACTGTATGACATAGAATTATATCTGGTTTCCCCAGAGTCCCTTAAAATGCGGCGAGAAGTTCTCCGAACAATAAAAGAGAAAATATCAATAACGGAAAAAACAAGTCTTGAAAAGATAGTTCCACTCGTAGATGTTTTATATGTTACGAGGATACAGAAGGAACGCTTTCCAGACCCGGTTGAATACGCAAAAGTTAAAGGCTCCTATAAAATAGACCTTGAAACTTTAAGCAAAGCCAAAGAAGACCTAATAATTCTCCATCCGCTTCCACGAGTTGATGAAATAGCCGCTGAAGTTGATAATACGTCACATGCACGTTACTTCCAGCAAGTCTGGAACGGTATAGTCATCAGAATGGCGCTTCTAGCCCTAATATTAGGCGCAATAAAATAATTTTGATGGCTTACCAAGTTTAGGTAAAACGCAAATGAAAAGAAAAAATCGGACTAACATTTCCGCAACGACATGGAATGTTTACTTATACATCTTAACGTCTAGAGGACCTGTTGGCGTCAGAGATGTTTGGCGGGAACTAAAGCTTTCGAGTCCAAGCCTAGCCCAGTACCACGTGAACAAACTTTTAGAGTTAGGCATTATAACCCAAACCCGAGAAGGAAAGTACGTTGCAAGCGAAGAAAAACGTGTTGAAGCCCTTCGAAGCTTTGTCCTTCTTTACGGAAAACTCATACCACGATTGGTTTTTTACGGTGCATTAATAGCGGGAATCTTAGTATTTTACCTAATTGCTTGGCCTATTGAATGGAATTTCCGAGATTTAACGGTAATAGCCATCGCCGTTATAAGCATGTTTGCTTTCTTTTTTGAAGCTTGCATTCAATCTAGCAGTTTAAAGAAGGGTGTTCAAAAAGTTTGAACAAAGTGTTCAAAAACGTAGGTTTAAGATACCTTCGGAACTATTTTTATCGGCGATTTCAATGAGTTTACATGTCATTTCAAGACTTTACGTTGGCAGAAAGAGAATCCCGGTCTTCGGAGTTTCTGCGTTCATTATTGGAGTGTTGTTGGGAGCTTTGCTGTTAAACCTAGGTGGAGTTCCTGGTGTGAACGTGCCCCCCTATAAACCTCCTCCCTACACGCCCCCTCATACACCTCCTTCCTATTTCACCTTGACACTTTCTGGCGATTATATAGGAAGAGGTGTTTTCTCAACTAGTCTCCCAGAGATGACAATTCAAGTTAATGCATCGCAGTATTCTTTGCCGGTTAACCTAAGCGAAGTCAGCGGCTACAGTGAGCTCAAGAATTGGCTCGGCATAAATTCGGAGCAGGAGGATTTTCTTTCCGAGAACGGATTTGTTGTTTTGAGGGTTAACGAATTTGATAACTTAGCGGATTTTTATGATTATGCTTTAGCCCTTGGAATGCCGATTGTGATAACAACAGATGCTGTTCTACACACTTATCATGTTTTGTTTGATGAAACCTTGAAGAGAATTGAAATGAGTGAGCTAATAGATGTGATCAACGCTACGATAAAAACCTTGTTAGAGAAAGCTCAATATGAGGCAGAAAACTTTGCAGGAACCCCGCTTGAATGTGCATCCCAGCTTGACTTAATGTATTTGGAAGTAGCATACGCCTTAATACAACCGAGTTTTTCACCAACCACAGGCGAAGCTAATGCTGAAATGACGCTAATTTCTAGCCACTCAGATATCTTGCCTAGCCCAATATTTGGATACGAGGAGGATTATACACAGTATATCCCGAGAGGGCATTATACTCAAAATCAACGATTAGAGGCATACTTTAGAACTATGATGTGGCTTGGACGTATGCGGTTTGCCCTGTTAAAGGACAACTCAGTGGACGTTAATCAGACGAGAGCAGCCGTACTTTTGACGTGGATTGTTAGGGGTGATGAGAATGTTTATAGTGCTTGGCAAAGAATATACGAAGTTACAAAGTTCTTTGTTGGTGTTTCGGATGATTTAACATTTGAAGATTATTTAGCGGTATTAAATGACTATGAAATCTATTTACCAGAACAGTTGCGGGATGAACATGTGGTCATAAGTCTCGCTCAAAGTCTTCTCGAGAGAAACAAGGCGAAAATTCTGGGAACCTATGCGGAAACTTATCCCTGGCTTCCTCAAGAATGTGAGCTCGAAAGAATCCTTAATGAGACGGCGGGACTACGCTTCATGGGGCAACGGTTCATTCCAGACTCTTACATCTTCCAGCAATTGGTATATCCACAAGTGGGGAACTGGATGGATCCAAGACTGTTACCTAAGGGTTTAGATGTTCCAGCGGTTTTAGGTTCAGATCTAGCGAAAAAAATTCTTGAAGAGACGGAGGCAAAATACGAGAATTATACTGTGCAACTTGAAAAGCTAAGAGCAGAGTTTAAAACGTTAAGTGTAACAAACTGGACGCGGAACCTTTACTGGGGTTGGCTTTATACAGCGAACACAACTTTAGAGGATATTCCTCCGGAAGCAAAATATCCAACCTTCATGACAACATCCGCATGGGGTTATGAAAAGCTTCAAACCTTTGAGGGAACATGGACCGAACTACGGCATGACACTATCCTTTACGCTAAGCAATCTTATACACCCTACATTATTGGCATTCCACCCTCCAATACTGCTTATGTGGAGCCATACCCAGAAACCTATCGCAGATTAATTGGACTAATCAACATGACCATTAACGGCTTAACACAACTTGAGCTATTACCATCTGACGTGAACACAAGCCTAACATCATTCATCGACGTCTCTAAACTGTTTCTAAACGCTTCCATAATCGAACTTGAAGGAAAAACGTTGGACCAGAACATGCAAGAGCAGATTAGGCAAGCTGCAAGAACTCTCATAGGAATTCTCAGGGTTGCCTCTGACGAGGTTCAAAGTGTAACCATAGTAGCTGACGTGCACACAGACCCCAACTACCCTCCAAAAG
>DAOUSM010000098.1 GCA_030627225.1 Candidatus Bathyarchaeota archaeon
GCTGGCTGTATCATTATAACTTTCTCCGCCCAAACTCCCAACATCTCCTTAAACATCTCTCAACGCTTCGTAAGATTTTTTCAGTAAAACTTTTATATACATACAAGTATTACAAGATTGATAAACATGAGCGTCATAAGCATAAGAATAGACGAACAAACCCGCCGAAAAATGAAGCTTCTTTCCCATCTGAATTGGAGCGAAGTAATAAGACAGGCCATAATCCAAAAAATCAAGGAAGAAGAAAACAGGAAAAGAAGACTCGATCCAAAAATGCTCAAGGAAGCCGCGGAGATAACAGACAAAATAAGAAAGCCCTCTCTTTCATGGAGCAGCACCGAGGAAATAAGGAAATGGAGAGAGTTGAGGAAATCGTAGTTGTCGACGCCTCCGCAGTCACAAAATGGTTCGTAAAAGAAGAATACTCCGCTGGCGCACTAAAACTAAGAGACGACTACGTAAATCGCCTCATAGACATAGCCGCTCCAGAACTGTTACCCTTTGAAGTCCTTAACGCCCTCAGATACAACCCAGAATTCGGAGAAAAAGACCTAAAAGAAACCGCAAAAGCGCTGGAGGAATACAGTCTCTGGCTTTTCCCGACACTAGGAAAACTCGCCGAAAAAACCATCGAAAACGCCCTTAAATACGGCATAACTATATACGACTCATCTTACCTTTCACTCGCAGAACTCGAAAACAAAAACTTTTACACCGCCGATGAAAAGCTACTAGCAAAGCTAAAAGACAACCCTCACGCCCGCCACATTTCAGAATACAAACAGAAACTCTAGCCAAAACAGCTAGGAAACCGTCATGTTCAACAATAGGTCAACAAAACGTTCGTGATACTGAAAGCTGCTGGCTGTACCATTGTAAATCCAAAGTTCAAGAACAGAAAAACAAAAATCCTTTCTCGTTGGACCCAGACTATCGTACAATCTACCTATTCAATCCAGTATCGTTCAACCTCAAACCACAAAGCTAGTCTCGAAAGCCTAATCTTCTGAAAAGAGGGGGATGGAAAGGCATAAAATTTTTAAGGTACTTTTCTACTTTTCTCTTGGTGGAAAAATTGACCGCAACCATAAAAATCGAACATGAAAAAAAGGAAAAACTAGACAAGTTCCTTGCCTCTCTATTACTCCGAGAAGGCATAAAAATAACCCTCCAAGAAGCAATTGGTCTAATGATAGACTACGCACTCGAAAACGAAGACGACATCATCCAAAGACTAAAAGAATTACCCCCACTAGAACAGGATCCAGCGTGGAAAGCCCTTGAAAACCCAAAACATTGGGGAATAAAAGACTCCTCAAAGAGAATAGACGAATTCCTCTACGGGAGATAAAAACCCATGGCCATATTCATCGACACAGGCGTTTTTGTCGCCCTACGAAACGCCGACGACGAATTCCACACAAGAAGCAAAGAACTAATGAAAAAAGCGTTAAAAGCCGAATTCGGCAGAGTGTGCACATCCGACTATGTAATAGACGAAGCATTAACAACAGCCCTCGTAAGAACAAGAAGACACGACTTAGCCATAGACCTTGGCAAATACATCATCGAATCACCAAGAATCACAAAACTCTGGACCACAAAAGAAACCTTCGACACCGCATGGAAAAAATTCAAAACCTTCAAGGACAAACCCCTAAGCTTCACCGACTGCGTAACATTAGCCCACACAGAAAAAAACCACATCAAACAAATCATAAGCTTCGACTCAGGATTCGACGGACTAATCCAGAGAATATACTAAACAGTAGCTGCCGCTTCAGTGCTGGCAAAGCCGAAAGGCAACCCACATCCACACATCCCAGAACACAAACAGAAGCACCACCCAAAAGAAACTAAGGAGCAGTCATGTTAAGCCATAAACTAACAAAACGTTCATGATACTGAAAACCGCCAGCTGTACCATTGTAAATCCAAAGTTCAAAAAACAATTGTCCATAAAACCCGTTTCTCTCAGAATCCCACATAATTGGATAATCACTCATATCCAACGCAACATCATTCAACCTCATATCATAAAACTCAACCCTCGAAAACATTTCATCGTACGTGTAATTAAAAGAAAAAGTCAAAGGCTTCTCCCAAACCCCCTCATCCCCAACAAAAACAGTAATATTAAAAAGCGACGGCAAACCACTCGGCTGCGTCTGATTACGAAACTTCACCTCAACCAAATAATAAGCGCAATAACCTAAACGATTCCCAACCCCAAGATAAACACTATAATTCTGATTACACGTAATGTTAAACGGGTAATCATCCGCCCTACGATTAGAATCCAAAATCCAAAACTCAGTGAAAAACTCAGTTCTAGGATAAACCAAAACCCTGCTAAGCCCAGGAGAAGCCACAACCAAAGCAAAAACAGAAGTAAAAATCAAAAAAACAACACGCCACTCATCAATGCTCGGAAACCAAACCACAGCACCACTTTCATACCTCTTCTTCAACAAACGCCAAACCAAAAAACTACCAAAAACAACAGCTCCAGCCCCAACAAAAGAACCAACAAAACAAACCCAAAAATCCCAAAAACCCTGCTGAACCGCATTATCCCTCAAAACACCAGCCTCACCCTCAAAACCCTCCAGCATTTTCTGGCACTCTTGAGCATAATAAACAGCAGAACCAAAATCACCATTACTATACGCTAAACGAGCCCTAGACAACAAATCTCCAGCCTCATCAAGCCTAACCAACAAACCCGAAACATTCGCACCAGCCCCATCCGCATCCACAACAGCCCTATAGCAAACAACAATCCTCCCTTCCGCATCACCAATAGCAACCCCAGCCACAACCTCATCAACAGCAAAAACACAAAAACAAGCATTTACAACAAAAAAACCCAACATCAAACCCACAAGAAAAACCACTATACACCTAACATTCCACATCACCACTTCACCACCTCACAGACAAAACAACAAAAAACAACAAAAAACAACAAAAAACAACCAAACCCCACTCACCCACTCGAACACAACTCCTCCAAAACCCGCCTCTCATTACGAACATCATTAAGCCGCCTCT
This sequence comes from Candidatus Bathyarchaeota archaeon, assembly GCA_030627225.1. GTDB lineage: Archaea > Thermoproteota > Bathyarchaeia > Bathyarchaeales > Bathycorpusculaceae > DAOUSM01. The sequence continues at coordinate 3,055 of DAOUSM010000098.1, forward strand.
CAACACTCCTATTCCGCCTCGCATACTCCCTATACCTCACCAAAAACTTCCTCCCCTTAGCCGTAAGCACATAACACCCATCACTATGCTCAAAACGAACAAGACAAGCCTCAACAACCTCATTCAAATACTTAGTCAAAAGCCTATAACTCAAATTAGCCTGATACATAATCTGCGTCTTCTTAGCACCACCCCCACGAACCACACGCAGCATATCAGCTATAATATCCAACCTACTCCTATAACTACCCAAAACTTCACACCTCAAAACCGCTAAAACGTAAAACAGAAACAGGAAAAACCTTAACCTACTTTCCGAGACCTACAAAACCCTATCAAACCTGCATATGAAGCCAACCCCGCCCACCCTTCTTCAAATGCTGCCTCTTCTTCCTACCCTCCAAAAACCTTCGCGTTTCGCTAACCCGCCTATCACGATTCTGACTCGCAATAACAGTCCTAATAAACCTACCCCACCCACCAACACAAGGACTAGGAGGAACAACCCTGTCAACATCAACCACCCCATTCAACTCCAAAACCTCCCTAAAACTCAAAGGCCTAAAATCCCTAGTCGCAAAAATCACAGTACCCCTCTCAACGAACAACACAGAATAATCCTTATCAGCAATCCCCTCAGCCCTAACCTTATCATCAATCCGCTCCCGCCACAACATCTTCCACCGCTCCTTCAACTCCTTAATAATTTCCTCACGAGCTAAACCTTCCACTCACCAATCCCTCCCTGACAGGAGCGGACGAGAAACCTCACAGAGGAAAATCCTCATCAAACCCTAAACAGTTCCTCCTCTCCTTCTCCCCTCAACCTAAAATTACTCTATAAACAACCCTTATAAACCCTATAGAATGAAAAATCTAGGCCAATTGTCTAGAACAAAACTCCATTTTTCTATAAGGATGCCGAAAACAACTAGAACAATTAAAATTTTTCATAGACACAAAACTCGTAAAACTTAATAGCTGATCACACAGACTTAAAAGCCATGCTGGCCACCACAGACATCCTAGCAGCAATCGAAGAAGAAAAAACAAGCAACATAAAACAACTAGCAAAAAAACTTAAAATACCCGTAGAAAAGCTGGAAAAAATCCTAAAAGACCTAAACAAACACAGCCTCATAGAATACAATCAAAAAACCGGAAAAATAAAACCATCATCATGGCTTACAAACCTAAACAAAGAAAACAAAA
>DAOUSM010000170.1 GCA_030627225.1 Candidatus Bathyarchaeota archaeon
ATTCTTCCACAGCGTTGCGTGCAAGTTGAACGATAAATTTTCCTTCTTCTAGGTTGAGTTGAAATGACAATAGGTTCTCTCTCCACCTCAATGACCGTGAGTTTCGTCTTGAGGATTAGGCTAATTTCATTTGTTCGAACCTTGTAAAAAATTTTAGGGTTTAGAACTTTATCGATCCTTCACGCGTCCCATCCTTGGTTATTAATAGAAAATCTATTCCGTCTCCACTCATGACGTCCCTGCTTATAGCGGATTTTATTGATCTAACAACTAAGTCTTTTCCTTCCTCCATAGTCATGTCTTCCTTATATCCTTCCTCGAGCACACCCATCGCTATTTCTGTTCCAGAACCTACAACGGCATACTTGTCAGGTATCACTGAACCTAAAATATCTAGCACGTAAAGTGACGTTCCTTCATCGTCTATCCCGCCGACAATGGTCTGCGTAATCAATGGTGCCAGTCTGCGATTGAAAAGCAGATTTGACATGAGCTTAGCTGCTGACCTCACGGAGATTGATCGGCCCACGTCTAGGCTATAGAGGTTTGCGTAGGCTTCCACTTCTCTAACGAGGATTTGCATATCTGAGACAAGTCCTGCACATGCCGCACCTATACGATCTGTTATTTTGAACACTTTTTTGCCGCCTTTGCTGACGACAAGATAACCATATGAAACACGTTTTTCAGAGGCTAAAATGGTTCCATCTCGGCATACCACACCAACCGTTGTTGCACCTGGGACCCAAAGATACTGAGGTTGTTGCCCTTGCCTTTCCATACAGTTCACCTTTCTCGTTGATATGTACAAGACAAACTATTAAACTTAATCATGTATAAACTGTTTCTAAAACATCGAGAGATGATGTGATGTGATAAGCCTTTATACCAAAAAGATTAGCGGGGTTTGGTTTGGAGTAGCAAGCAATGAAAAGAAAGTTTTTGCTACAACCTTCGGCTTCAACAAGGAGAGGGTGCTGCGTAATCTTTTAAGGAGCATTCCCTGTAACATGCTATTTCAGCATCTGGAAAAGGCTTCATCTTTCTCTGAGCATGTTATGGCTTTGCTTAGGGACGTTTATAATGGAAAAGACGTTTCCTTTAGTTTTCACTTAGCAACCGACTATCTGTCAAGTTATGCGAGAAAAGTGGTTAAGACAGTTTCTCTGGTTCCGCTTGGATATGTGACTTCGTATGGTTCAGTTGCTGAGGCTGCTGGTGGAAGTCCAAGGGCTGTTGGCCGTGTTATGGCTTTGAATCCCTTTCCGTTAATTGTTCCATGCCATAGGGTTGTTTGTTCGGTTTTCAAGCTGGGTGGATACGGTCTTGGTTTGGACATGAAACTCGAAATTTTGAGGCGTGAGGGTAGAGGCTACACTTCTAAACGGGAAATTCCCGTGAACGGCAATAGGTTATCGCTTTTCCCTGTTGAGTTTGTGTTAAATAAGCTGAGAAAGGATAAGAAGGAAATAACTAAACAGAAGCAAGGACCTTTATATTTTTCTTAACTTCATCAAGGCTTCGCATTCCTATAACCATCGCATCCACAAATTCTAGCTGAGCGATTGCTTTTATGGCTGACTGGTAGTTCCTAATGAGAGGTGGGGCAGAGTCCCCGAGAACTTTCATTGCGATAACTCCTTTCCTGTTATCGTGAGCCAGTTTGATAGCTTGGAACATCTCCTTAATAGAACCATCTTCAAGTGGAATTCGCTCGCGAAATTTGCTAATTAGGGTCTTGTCTGCTTTACAACAGATGGTCATAATTACATCTAATTCGTCAAACTGAGCAGCTTCTCTCACAACAGCAACACTGTGGGTAGATAAGCCAATTGCTTTGACAATTCCAGTCCTTTTCATTGCCTCCAGCTCTTTCAGCACTTGATGACAACCGTCAATCTGGTCCTTTTTGACATAGTGCAGCAGAAAAATATCTATGTAATCTGTATCAAGTTCTTTAAGAGAATTTTCAAGGCTTTTTTCTGCTTCTTCACCGCTTCTGGCGTATGTCTTTGTGGATATGATGACCTTTTTTCTTGGCACTTGTTTTAGAGCTGAAGCAACGTGAGGGTGACTGCCATAATCGTCGGACATGTCCCAAAAGTTTATTCCTAACTTATAGCACTCAACTAGAATTTGGCCACCCTCCTCTGGACTTATATTAAGTGAGGGAACCCCAAAATCAAATGTTCCAAAACCCAGTTTGGATACCTTTAATCCAGTACTTCCAAGATTTACCAAGGGGACTTTAAGCACGTCTTCACCAAGGTAATTTTGGTTGTGTTGTTATTATTACTTTCGTGTATCTATATGATGGTGGATTTGCCATATCTTAAGAATCGCAAATGATAAAAGCGAGATAGCTACACCTCAAATCGGGAGTTTTCATGGTTAAGCGTGGACTTTTCGTTGGGAGGTTTCAACCCTTCCATTTGGGGCATCTTAAAGCGATAAAGGAGGTTCTAAAAGAGGTTGATGAGATTGTAATCGTTATAGGCAGCGCCCAATACAGCCACCGCGTCAATAATCCTTTTACTTCTGGTGAAAGACTTGTTATGATTCGTAGGGCTTTGGAAGAGGCTGGAATAGATTATGCGCGGGTTTGGGTTGTGCCTGTGCCTGATGTGCATTTACATATGATGTGGGTTTCCGCTGTAGAGGGTTACGCCCCAAAATTCGATGTTGTTTACTCAAATGAACCGTTAACACGGCGACTTTTCGTGGAAGCTGGATATGAAGTTAAATCCATCCGTTTTTATAAACGAAAGGTCTATTCTTCAACCGAAATCAGGGAGAGGATGCTTAATGGAGAAAGCTGGGAAGCGCTTGTTCCAAAAAGTGTGGCCAATTTCATCAAGGAAAT
>DAOUSM010000131.1 GCA_030627225.1 Candidatus Bathyarchaeota archaeon
CATAAGTGCTCTGCATTGCTGAGAATCTTTGTGGCTTGGTTCCATCTTCGGGATTCTTGGTTGCCTATTAACAGTTTCACCCTTTCCTTCCATTTCTTAAGCCATATCCCGGTCCACAAATCTATAAATTCTTCCAACTCATCTGGGTTTTCGTTAAAGAATTCTTCCAGCTTGTCCACAAGGTCGCATTCATTTGCCTCTTTCCCAACGAGGTTCCAGTGAACTTTAAGGTAATTTGTCAGGTCTTGGCATGCTATTTGAAGCACTTTTCGATCTGAGCCGAAAACGTCCAGCATTGGATTTTTGTTTTTCAGTTTTTCTGACAATAGTATTTCTATGAAATTCATTAGTTATTCCAGCTTGAAGCCTTCTCCACTTAAGATTAGAAGCTGAGGTTTTAATTAAGCTTTATTTATGGTTGGTTCTATAACATTTTTAGATAATTTTCAGCCATATTACACGTTCAGAAATATTCTAAAAGCCTAATTTCTAAATTATTCGAGAAAATCTGGGAGTTCGTTGATGCTTTTTAGAATTAAATCTGGCTTCTCCCTCTCTAATTCCTCTTTGGTGAAGATTCCTGACAAAACAGCAACCGTTTTTGCTCCAGCAGTTTTTCCAGCCCTCACATCTGCAACGGAATCGCCCACAACGGCACATTCGCTTATTGGAACGCTTAGCTGCTCCGCACATCTCATCAGTGCTTCTGGAGAGGGTTTTGGAAAGTGCGTATCCAACGCTGTTATCACAGATTGAAAGTATTTGGCTAAGCCGAATTTCTCCAACTCGTTTAGGACGTTTTCTTTTGGAACATAACGCATCGTGGTTAGTGCAAGTTTAGCCTTTTGTGAAAGCTTTTTCAACGTTTCTGAAATGTTTGGCATAGGCTTCGTCTTTATCGATGTTGCTTTGTAATATGCGTTGAGGTATGCATCCAAAAATTTCTGCGTGTCTATTCCTTTTATTATGTTGTTTATGGAAAGGTTTTGCTCAAGTTTTCTCGGGATTTCCATCGCTACTTTAACGTTGACTGCGTTTTGTCCTAACGCCTTAAAAGCAGCCTTTACCGCCTCTAAATACGCTTCTCTCGAATCAACTATCGTACCGTCCAAGTCTAGAAGTATTCCCTTCACTTTCAGCTTTATGTTTTCCAACCTCACCCCTATAATGCGGTGCGACACTTGTTATAACTTTTTATTTCGATAACTTTTTATTTATGCTTAAATGTCTAAGGTAAATACTCACAAGTCTATTAAGAGCATATGTATCAGGAGTATTAGTGATGGTTAGAAAAGCACGAATCCGCTTGACAAGCACAGACTACAAAAAATTGGAAGAAGTATGCAAAGAACTGACGGCTATAGCTCAGAAAACAGGAGTTAAAATGACTGGCCCAGTTCCATTGCCCACTAAAAGACTGCGCGTTCCTGTTTTGAAGTCGCCTTGTGGTGAGGGAACCGCAACATGGGATAGGTGGGAAATGCGTATTCATAAGCGTCTCATCGACATCGATGCTGAAGAGCGTGCTATGAGGCGTATCATGCGGATTCGTGTTCCAGAAGAAGTACATGTAACCATAGAACTTCTTTAAGCAATGTGTTATACACCATCCTTTAAATAGATAAATGATAAATTTCGCGATGGAAGCGTGCTTCTCATTTTATAGAATATAATTGTAGGAAACTATTGTAAGGATTAAGCTTGCTGTGAAAGCTAAAGCCCATATTGTCTTGTTCCATAGAAAGATTTTGAATCCGTCAAGCATTCCAAATGGGATGAGATTAAAAAGAGCTATGATGGCGTTGATCCATGCACCGAAAACCGCGATTGTCTCGAGCGTACTTGACGCGCCTATAGCCACCGTAATGAATATTGTTGAAAGCATTATGTTCGTTAGCGGTCCGGCGAGGGCGGTCTTTCCAGCCTCTTTCCTTGTTATTGCCCCTGCAATCATTACGGCTCCGGGGGATATTATTTTGAAAAATGGGAACGGGAGCATTGAAATGAGGGTTATGAGCGCTCCGAAGAGGGTTAGTCGGAACTCAGTCCATAGTCCATAATGTTGTGCTGATAGTTTGTGAGCGATTTCGTGGAGGAGGAACGCTGATGTGAAGATTATTGCGAGGCTCAGTAGGATTTCTGGTTTCATTAGCACCGATAGATCTAGAATCTGTGGGATATAGGATAGGCCCACGCCCATGACGAGAAGTGCTCCAAGTGTTAGGTGTTTGAGTTCTCTTTGGCTGAACCAGAATATTTTGGATGGGGGTCTTGGTGAGTAAGTTATCGTGTATTCGTATGGTTTTTGTTTTTGAAGAACTATAGGTTTTGTTTCTTTTTTTGGTGCGCGTGCCAGCTCTATTCTTGGGCATTCATGGTTTTCTGGTAGGCGATGTTCAGCGCAGAAGTAGCCTCCGCAATATGGACACTTAAAGGGTAGAAAAGTTTCTTCTCCGCATTTTTGACATTTCATGTTGGTGCGCCTTGGGTTATTAGAATGTTGCTTGTTTGCTGTTTATATGTTTCTCTTTTGGTGTGTGCGTGTGCAATTGTTGTAGGCCCCTCTATTTGGAGCCTAATAGGTTGTTTGGTTTGGTTTTTGGTTGGGGGGAGAGAAATGTCAGCTGAGAAGTTTTTGGTGAAAAGTGGTTTAGCCGTTGATGTTACAGGTGTTGTTTCTAAGATTGTTGAGTGGTGTGATTTGGATTTGTCTTGATAGCGCGCGCTTCATGTGCATTTTAAGTATCCTTCTTAGCGTTTTGAAAGCGAGATTGCGGGACAAACACGGCAAATTATACTGGGTTTTTAAATCGGAAAAGGCAAACAGTCAACATGACAGTGATAAAAACATTAACCATTCCACAGCTTAAACTTACTCTTTCAATTGGACGCACATGAAATAGAGAGAAATAAAAAACAGATTGAGACGCCTCTGAACTTTAGTTGTTAAATACTTAAAAAGATGACTTTAACTAAATCTAAGCGTTAACAATTCAATGGAGAAAGAGGCATTTGAAGGCTTTCAGTTTTGTTCATGCTGCGGATTTACATTTGGGCTATTCGCAATATGGCTTAGAAGCTAGACGCGAAGACTTTGACAAGGCTTTTCAAGAATTAGTCGATAAAACCATCGAGTTAAAGCCAGATTTCATGATCATCGCCGGAGATTTATTCCACCATGCACGCCCATCAAACGTCACATTAGAAAATGCCATCAAAAGCTTCAGTCGCTTGCGTGAGGCTGGGATTCCAGTCTTAACCGTTGATGGCTCGCATGATTCTGCGCCTAACGTTGTTACCGGCACCATTTTGAACCCTTTAGACAGTGCTGGGCTTATCTATCATTTGCCAAGACATGAGGGGGCTTGCTGGCGGAAGCCGGACTGCTGTTATGTTTATGGCGTTCCAAACTTTAGAACTAGGCGTAAAACTGAAGAGTTGCTTCCGGCTTTTATGGAAAAAGACAAACCAGCGCCAGACCCAGACCTATTCAACATTTTCG